>NZ_VPCW01000005.1:0-143354 GCF_013418015.1 Acinetobacter sp. YH12211 | reverse complement strand
GGTGACTTGAGTGCTAAAAAATTAGTAAAAACCAAAATGGCAAAATCTGTTTTGGATACAGGATTTTCGGCACTAAAAACAATGCTCAAGTATAAATGCGAGAACGCAGGCGTATTGTTTGAAGAAGTCCAAGAAGCCTATACCACCCAAATCTGTTCGTGCTGCGGTGAGATCACCTCAAGTAGTCCCAAAGGTAGGACAGATCTTGGAATAAGAGAATGGGAGTGCATGAGCTGTGGTACAGTTCATGATCGAGATATAAACTCAGCTCTAAACATTCTTGCGCTTGGGCATAAGCGTCTAGCTGTAGGAATCACCCTCTTTTAAGGGGGGGGAGGATGTCAATTCTCCTGACTGTGTTTTCATCTGTTTGGTGCGAGTGGTTCAGCTGCATCTCGCAATCAATCGGTGTGCATTTTTTTGCATCCATCCCGCAAAAGACAATCTGAAATTGTGTTCATCTTGCCTAGAATTGTGTAGGCAGTAAGTGATGCATAAATTGTCGGCAGACTATTGCTGTTTTGATAAAAAGCCTGTGAAAAACGTGCAGGAAGGTGCAAATTTTCATACAATAAGCCCACCTTGATATTGGTGCAGACCATGCTTGATACCCAACCAGATTTCCAAAGTGATGAATTTTTGTTAGATCATTATGTGGGCAAAACCCCATTGGTGCGTTTACAGCGTTTGGCAAGTCATACGCAGGCAACGGTTTTGGCAAAACTGGAAGGCAATAACCCTGCGGGTTCTGTTAAAGATCGTCCTGCCTACAACATGATTATGCAGGCAGAAAAACGCGGTGAAATTCAACCAGGCGATACTTTAATTGAGGCAACCAGTGGCAATACCGGTATTGCTTTGGCGATGGTTGCAGCTATGCGTGGCTATAAAATGCAGCTGATCATGCCTGATAATATGAGCCAAGAACGTAAAGATGCCATGCGTGCCTATGGTGCAGAATTGATTGAAGTGACCAAAGCACAAGGTATGGAAGGCGCACGCGATTTGGCTTTGCAAATGCAGAGAGAAGGCAAAGGCTTGGTGCTGAACCAATTTGGGAATCCAGATAATGTTGAAGCACATTACCTGACCACAGGGCCTGAAATTTGGCAGCAAACGGGCGGTAAAATTACCCACTTTGTCAGCTCTATGGGCACAACAGGCACCATTATGGGTGTGTCTAAATACTTAAAAGAACAAAACCCAGAGATTCAAATTATTGGTTTACAACCATCAGATGGTTCAAGCATTGCGGGGATTCGCCGTTGGCCTGAAGCATATTTACCAACCATTTTTGACCGCAGCCGTGTTGACCGCATTATTGATATTCCGCAAATTGAAGCAGAAAAAACCATGCGCAAATTGGCGCAAAAAGAAGGCATCAGCGCAGGCACATCATCGGGCGGCGCGGTATGGGCAGCTTTAAAAATTGCCGAAGAAAACCCAGAAGCAGTCGTCGTTTGTATTATCTGTGACCGTGGTGATCGTTATTTGTCGACAGGTTTATTCTCTGTTCAAGATGCTGAATCGTGATATTCATTTTTCTATCACCCATTGAGTAAGATTTTATGCGTTTACCTGTGCTGATTTTCGATATAGAAACCGTTACCGATTTGAAGTCAGGCGCGCATTTATATCAACTTGATTTACCCGAAGCAGAGCTTGAACAAGCGTTAATGAAGTTGCGTCGCCAAGAGGCGGGCACCGATTTTCAGCGTTTGCCTTTGCATGAAATTGTGTGTATTTCAGGCTTGTGGATTGATGAACACGGCATGAAGCTGTTTTCCTTTAGCCGTGAACACGACAGCGAAGCGACAATGCTGAAAAAGTTTTTGTCTATTTTTGATAAGCGTCATCCGACTTTGGTCAGTTGGAACGGTTCGCAGTTTGACTTGCCAGTGATTTTATTCCGCGCCATGTATCACGGGCTCTCTGCACCAAGTTTATTTGATCAGGGCGAGATTGATCAGCAAAAGCGCTATAACAATTATCAAAACCGTTACCATCAGCGTCATGTCGATTTAATGGATGTGATGGCAATGTTTAATGGTCGTCATTTTCAAAAGTTGGATGACATTGCGTATTTGCTAGGTTTTCCGGGTAAACGTGTAGATGCGGGCTATCATGTTCCTGCATTTATGCAAAGCGGCGAATGGTCAAGGCTGACGCGTTATTGTGAAGGCGATGTCTTAAATACTTGGTTGATTTATTTGCGTTGGCTGCTGCTCAAAGGGCAATTGCTGCTTGAAGAGCATACTTTATGGGTACAGCATACCATTCAATATTTGCATACTCAGCCGCAGCATGCAGACTTTTTAAGCGTGTGGCAGCACAGTTCGCAGCAAACTGAATTTACCCGTACAGATTTTCCTGAACAAAGTGTCACCACGCCTTCAAATGAATCCGTGATGCCTTTTCAATCTTCCCCATCTTCCGATATTTAGACTGATATGAAACATCGCAGTAAAAACCGTACCACGCAGCAGGCTGAATATTGCTTTCAGGTGGAATCGTTGTCACATGAAGGGCGCGGGATTGCACACTACACAGCTCAGTCGGGTCATCCAGCCGAGAAGCAGGGGAAAACAGTTTTTATAGAGGGCGCATTGCCTGGTGAAACAGTACGCGCCAAAATTACGCATAGTAACAAACGCTTAGAAGAAGCCGAGTGTCTAGAAGTGCTGGGTGAGCCTTCGACATTACGGGTTACGCCACAATGTCCACATTATCAGCGTTGCGGTGGTTGTAGCATGCAGCATATTCAGTTGGATGAGCAGATTCATCTCAAACAACAGGTGTTGCAGTCGCATCTGCAACATTTTGCGCAAATTCAGCCTGAAGAATGGTTAGCGCCTTTGCGTTCACAGCGTGAAGATTATCGCTGCAAAGCCCGTGTTGGGGTGCGTTATATTGCCAGTCAAGACAAATTGGTGGTCGGTTTTCGTGAGCGCAATAGCAATAAACTGACCTCAATTGACCGCTGTATGGTGTTGGATCAGGCATTTGGTTCGTTAACACGAATCAAGCAGCTACTCCAAAGTCTAACAGGCAAGGCCCATATTGGTCATATAGAATTGGCGATGGGAGATCAAGAGATTGCTTTGGTGGTGCGGCATACAGAACAACTATCTGCAGCCGATATCAACCAGTTACAGCAGTTTGCGCTACAGAAACACTGGCAATTGTATTTGCAGCCTGAAGGTCCAGACAGTTTGCATCGGGTTGATGATCCGCATGCAGCAATGCGTTTGCATTATCGTTTAGATGATTTTGATGTGAATTTTGGCTTTCATCCCCAAGACTTTACCCAAGTCAATTCTACAATTAATCCACAAATGGTTAAGCTGGCATGTGATTTGCTTAACTTAAAATCAGGTGATCGGGTGCTTGATCTGTTTTGTGGATTAGGCAACTTTTCATTGCCGCTTGCACGTTGTGTAGGTGCAACAGGAAAGGTGGTTGCTGTAGAGGGTTCAGAGCAAATGGTGCAGCGTGGTGCAGAGAATGCACAACGTAATGATTTAGACAATGTTAAGTTTTATTCACAAGATTTAACAAAAGATTTTTCGCATCATTCTTGGGCAAATCAAGGATTTGAGGCATTATTAATTGACCCTCCGCGTTCAGGCGCAGAGGAAGTGATGTATTATGTGCCCAAATTTGGCGCAGATAGAATCGTTTATGTGTCTTGTAATCCAGCCACACTCGCAAGGGATGCAGGTGTATTGGTCAAGCAGGGCTATCAATTGAAAAAAGCAGGCGTGATGGATATGTTTCCGCATACGGGGCATGTCGAATCCATTGCCTTGTTTGAGAAAGAAAAGCAAATAAACGATTTATAATATGAAGTACATAGAGGTAGGAGAAGGGTATGGTCACAGTACGTGAACAACTTCCTGGACGTTTAAATGAACTGTCTGAGGAAACGACTGTAGAACATGCCGAGCAAGCCCGACAGGATTTAGCAGAATGGCTAGACCGAGTACGCGGGATTTACGATGGGGCGGCACTTGAACAATTAGAACGCGTTGCCAATTACACCCTGAAAAAAGAGCTGGAAACAGACGTCAGTCATCCATCGCATACCTTATATACAGGTATTGAGATGGCGAATATTTTAGCGCACTTGCATGTCGATGAAGACACTTTGTCTGCAGCCATGCTCTATCGTAGCGTGCGTGAAAATGTCATGCAGTTAGATGAAGTGCGTGAAGAATTTGGTGAAGCAGTTTATGGCTTGATCAAAGGCACCTTGTCGATGGGTAAGTTGTCTGAACTGATTGAGAAAAATAAGCGTTTAGAAGACCATTTTAATAATAACCAGCGTGAACATTTAACAGGCATTTATAAAATGCTGATTTCCATGACGGAAGATGTGCGCGTGGTGCTAATTAAACTGGCAGAACGTACCTATTCATTACGTGAGTTGGCAACCGCTTCCAAAGAACGTCAGGAGCGTGTGGCGCGAGAAATTTTAACCATTTACTCGCCATTGGCACACCGTTTAGGCATTGCCCAACTGAAATGGGAACTCGAAGATTTAGCCTTCCGTTATTTGGCGCCAGACCGTTATAAAGAAATTGCGACGTTACTGAATGAAAAGCGTTTGGAGCGTGAAAACTACATTCAAAACGTAATTGAGCAATTGCGTACAGAGCTGGGCAATAATGGTATTCATGCCGAAATTAGCGGGCGGGTGAAACACATTTATTCGATTTATCGAAAAATGAAGAGTAAAAACCTCAGCTTCGATCAGCTCTATGACATTCGTGCTGTACGTGTTTTGGTGAAAACCATTCCAGAGTGTTACCACTCTTTGGGCATCGTACATCAATTGTGGCGGCATATTCCGCACCAGTTTGATGATTACATTACCAATCCAAAAGCCAATGGTTATCGCTCATTGCATACTGCCGTAATTGCAGAAAACAAGTCGCTTGAAGTGCAAATTCGTACCCTAGATATGCACGAAGAAGCCGAGCTTGGGGTATGTTCACACTTTAATTATAAAGAAGGTTCTAAAGCCACAGACCATTCGTTTAATCATCGTTTACATTCTTTGCGTTCTGTTTTGGAGCATTATCAGGAACGTAACGATGCCAGCGCACATAAAGAAGATGATGATTCTGAAAATTTTGAACAAATCCAAGAGTTTGAAGATTTTGAGAAAATTTATGTGTTCAGCCGTGATGGTGATATTAAAGAATTGCCACGTGGCTCAACGGTGCTGGACTTTGCTTATCATGTGCATACCGAAGTCGGCAATAAATGCTATGCCGCACGGGTCAATCAGCGCTATGTGCCGCTCACCTATACTTTAAAAACAGGCGAGCAGGTCGAGATTTTGACCAAAAAAGACCGTGAACCGAACCGTGATTGGTTGGTGAATTCTTTAGGTTATATTAAGACAGCACGTGCGCGCGATAAGCTGCGTCATTGGTTTAGACAGCAAGACCGCAGTAAAAATCTGGAAGTTGGGCGTGAAGTGCTCAATAAAGAATTGTCACGTTTGGCGATTCATCCAAAAAGTATTGATTTAAATGATTATTGCAATCACTTTAACGTCAAAACAGGTGAAGACATTCTGATTGGTTTGGTGAATGGTGATATTAGCCTGCATGCCTTAATTAATCAGGTCAATCGTCACATGCACTTAGATCAGGATGAACCTGAACTGGTGTTGAAGCCAACCTTGAACCCACGTGCCAGCCATACCTTATCGGCACATGGCATTTTGATTGATGGTTTGGATAACGTTGAACTGCATATCGCACAATGCTGTCAGCCTGTGCATGGTGAAGCGATTGCGGGATATATTACCCTGAACCGTGGTGTGAGTATTCACAAAGTGGCGTGTTCGGACTATGTGCGTATGATTGGTAACGAACCTGAACGTGCGGTAGAAGCCGATTGGGAAATGCAGCCAACCCGTGGTCAAAGCGTGCAAATTGTGGTGGAAGCCTATGACCGCCGTGGTTTGCTCAAAGACTTAACCCAAGTGATTTTTGCCGATCAAATTAACATTCGTCAGGTGAATACTATTTCTGAAAGTGATGGTATCGCCAATATGAAATTGTTAATTGAGGTTAAAGGCTTGGCGCAACTTTCTCGTTTGTTGGCACGTTTAGAGCAGCAACCAGGGATTATCAGCGCACGTCGTTTGGTGCAAGGCAGCTAAGCGAGCACGCTTTAAAAAACCAGCATGTTTGCTGGTTTTTTTCTATCGTATTTCAGCCAAAATGGAGAAGGGCGGATGAATAAAACACCTAAAAAAATTTGTGTGAATGTTAGCCGCATTCAGCAGATTTTTAGTCCCGATCCAAGTGCTGTACGCAGTGAACAGATTCAACAGCAAAAACAGGCTATTTATCGGCATCGGAATCAATTGCTTTCTGGATACTTAGAACACGATATTCAAAACAGCGATATTGAGCGTAACCCACATGGCAAGCCATTTTTGACAGCATTCCCTCAATTGCAGTTTAACCATAGTCATAGCCGTCAGCATTATGCTTTGGTAAGCAGTTTTGAATTGCTCGATGTTGGCGTAGATGTCGAGGACTTAGACCGTAAGGTGCGTTTCGATGCCTTGGCACAACATGCGTTTCATCCCAATGAACTCCAATACTGGCAAGATTTGGAACACGACGCTGATTATTGGTTTCGTGTCTGGACAACTAAAGAAGCAGTGCTGAAAGCATCAGGTTTAGGGATTCGTTTAAGCCTGAATGAGTTGGATACTCGTATGCATCCCAATGCACAGGGCGGCATTTGTCATCATCCACAGATTGGGCATTTTGCCTATCAAAACTTTCGTTTATCAGATTGTATGTTGACCGTAGCATGGCGAGCAGCGCCATCTTGCGTAGGCTTTCAGTTTCCACAGATTCATATTATTCAGCATTAACATCGCAACGTCAGCGTAAATATCGTAATGCTAAGGCACAAAAAAGCCTATCCGAAGATAGGCTTGAATGTTGGTGTCAGCAGAAATGCATTAAGGAATTTCTTGCTCTTCACCTTCAAATTCAGGTTTGACTTGAACAATGAAGTCCTGACGGTTCAAACCGCGCCATAAGGCAAAGGCTGTACCAATGTAAATAGATGAATATGTTCCGACAAAGACACCCACAAACATCGCAATCGAGAACCATTTCAGACCATCACCACCCATGAGCATCATCGCGACTACAACCAATAATAGGGTCATAGAGGTGTGAATGGTACGACGTAAAGTTTCTGTCAGCGCAATGTTTACCACTTCAAGTGGTGTTGCACCACGGATTTTACGGAAGTTTTCACGAATACGGTCAGATACAACAATGTTATCGTTGAGTGAGAAGCCAATAATCGCCAATAACGCTGCCAATACAGTCAGGTCAAATGGCCATTGCATCATGGCAAAAATACCCAGTGTCACCACAATATCGTGGAACAATGACAGTACCGCACCCATTGCCAGTTTGAATTCAAAGCGAATGGTGACGTATACCAACATCAATAACAGCGCTAAAGCTACAGCGCCCGCAGAACGTACGTACAGCTCATTACCGACTTGACCACCAACCACATCTACCTTTGGCACAGTTGCCGTGTTATTTGGTAGTTGTACCGCAGCATTAATTGCTTTGGTTAAGTCTTCTGCTTCAACATCTTCTTGCACAGGCATACGTACCATTAGGTCGCGGTCTGAACCAAGCGTTTGTACCACAGGGTCGTTAAAGCCTGCTTTGACCAATGCGTTAGAAACATCGGTGGCTTTTACTGGATTGCTATAGTTGAGTTCTGCAGCAATACCCCCAGTAAAGTCCAAACCTAAGTTTAAACCTTTGGTGGCAATGAAGAAGATACTGGCAACCGTTAATAGAATAGAAAGCAATGCCGCAGGCAAAGCAATCTTCATAAACGGAATCACGCGCTCATCATCAGGGCGGCCATATTTTTTTGAAGGCAGTTGAGTATTCTCAGTCATCAGTGATCTCCTTAAATGCTCAACTTTTTCAAGTTACGTTTTTTGCCGTAGATGATTTGTACAATTGCACGGGTCACTGTAATTGCAGTAAACATCGAGCAGACAATACCAATCATGAGCGTCACAGCAAAGCCTTTGATTGGACCTGTACCAATCGCAAACAGAATGAATGCCACCAAGAATGTGGTTAAGTTCGAGTCGAAAATAGTGTTATACGCTCGGTCATAACCCGCCACAATGGCTTGTTTGGGCGAGGCCCCCCACTTAATTTCTTCTCGTATTCGCTCACAAATCAAGACGTTGGCATCCACCGCCATACCAATGGTAATTACGATACCCGCAATACCCGGCAAGGTGAGTGATGCACCAATCCAAGACATGACGGTTAAAATCATGGCTAAGTTAAACACTAAAGCGAAGTTGGCAATCAGACCAAACAGACGGAAGAACACCACCATCCAGATTGCAACCAAAATGAAGCCAATCTGAGTCGACAATACGCCTTTATCAATGTTTTCTTGACCCAAGCTTGGACCAATCACACGTTCTTCGACAAAGTACATTGGCGCTGCCAAGGCACCTGCACGAAGCATTAAGGCCAATTCAGAGGCTTCTTGTGGAGAATCTAGACCTGTAATACGGAACTGCGAACCCAATACCGCCTGAATGGTTGCAGCATTAATAATGACAGATTCGGTGTATGGGGTGCGTACTTCAGTTTGTGTGCCAGTTTCATCGGTCACATAGCTAATACGTTGTTTGTTTTCAATAAACAATACCGCCATACGTTTACCCACAGCGTTACGTGTCGCATCTGCCATGAGTTTACCGCCCGCAGCATCAAGGGTAATGTTAACTTCTGCACCGCCTGTATCTTGGCTAAAACCACTCGACGCATTTTGAACACGCTCACCCGTTAAAATACGGCTGCGGTTCAATAATAATTGGCGACCACTGTCCAAAGATTCAAAGGCAAACGCTTCTGTGCCAGGTGGTACTGTACCTGTAGTCTGACCTGTGTACGGATCAATATATTGATCATTTAAGTCAGACACCAAACGGAATTCGAGGTTCGCAGTACGACCGAGTACACGCTTCGCTTCAGCAGTATCTTGTACGCCTGGCAATTCCACTACAATACGGTTGCTACCTTGAGTTTGTACCAAAGCTTCAGCCACACCTAACTCGTTAATACGGTTACGTAAAGTAGTTAAGTTCTGATTGACCGCATACGACTGAATTTCCTGTTTACGGACATCGGTATAGTTCAGACGTAAGCTAGAGCCTTCTGTGGTGGCTACAGCTTGCTGTGTGTATTCATTGCCGTTACGACGCAAGAAATCCATCACTGCATCACGGTCTGCATTATTGGCAAACTGTAGGGTGATGGTGTTGTTATTCAGCGAAAGGCTATTAAATTTCAGCTTGTTGTCACGCAATTGACGGCGTAAATCGGTGGCTGAAGTTTCCATACGCTGGCTGATGGCCTTGTCCATATCCACTTCTAATAAGAAGTGCACACCACCACGTAAGTCCAGACCGAGTTTCATTGGTTTTGCACCAATTTTTTGTAGCCATTCTGGTGTGGTTGGCGCAAGGTTCAGCGCCACGACATAGTCATCACCTAAACCGCGACGTAAAGCTTCTTTGGCTTTGAGTTGGGCTTCTGAGGTGTCTAAACGCAACAATGCAGCATTGTTGGTAAAGCTGTTGTCATGACTGGCAATATTTTCTGATTGTAAAATTTGCTCTGCTTTTTGTATGATGCTTTGATCAATTTGGGTACCAGCTTTGGCACCTGAAATTTGAACAGCAGGTTCATCTGGATACAAGCTAGGCAGGGCATATAATGTACTCACCACAAGAACAACGAGGATGAGCAGATATTTCCATGCTGGGTAACGCATTTATTTTCTTCTTAAAATGAAAAAGTCGTGCGTGAGCACGACTCTTTTTGATTAGAGGTTGTTTAATGTGCCTTCAGGAAGAACTGAAATGACACTCGCGCGTTGTACTTTTACTTCTACACCACGGTTCAGCTCTACCACTGCAAAATCACCTTCAATTTTCGTGATTTTACCCATAAGACCACCTGCGAATACCACTTCACTGCCTACGCCCAAGCTTTCAATCAGTGTACGATGCTCTTTGGCACGCTTTGATTGTGGACGCCAAATCAGGAAGTAGAAAATTGCAATGAAGACTGCAATCATTAAAAGGTTAGCCACAAGGCTTGGTTGTTGTGCAGCTTCACCTGCTGCGTGAGCGGTCGAAATAAAAAGGCTCATTTCATTTTCCTAAACTAAAAACTGGCGATCAGTGATCTGATAATAAATTGGGTTTGTTCTGCAATTTACCTTGTCTTTTTACTCAGCGCAAATACTGAAAAGACTAATCTTCAGGACAAGGCGGTACTTCTAGGCCACGACGGGCATAAAAGTCCTGTACAAATTCATCGAAAGTGCCGTTATCTAAGGCATTGCGAATATCTTGGGTAAAGCGTTGGTAATAACGTAAGTTATGAATAGTGCCCAACATTGACCCCAACATTTCGCCACATTTTTCTAAATGAAACAAATAAGCGCGGGTAAAGTTCTTGCAAGTATAGCAATCACAATGCGGATCGAGCGGGCTTTGGTCATGACGATACTTACTGTTACGAATACGCACCAAGCCATCGGTTACAAAGTAATGACCATTGCGCGCATTACGGGTTGGCATCACGCAGTCGAACATATCGACGCCACGACGAATTGCTTCCACAATATCTTCTGGCTTGCCGACGCCCATCAAATAACGTGGTTTATCTTCTGGCATTTTAGCTGGCAAATAATCCAGTACTTTGATCATTTCTTCTTTCGGTTCACCCACCGAAAGACCGCCAATGGCATAACCATCAAAACCAATTTCAAGTAAGCCGTTTAAAGATTCAACACGTAAATCTTCGTACATACCGCCTTGAATAATCCCGAACAGCGCGTTGCTGTTTTGTAGTTCATCATGGTGATGGGTTTTACAGCGTTTTGCCCAGCGTAAAGACAATTGCAAAGATTTTTGCGCTTCTTCATGTGTTGCAGGATAAGGCGTACATTCGTCAAAAATCATCACGATGTCAGAGTTCAAGGTTTTTTGAATTTCCATCGAGATTTCTGGCGAAAGAAAAACCTTTGAGCCATCAATAGGCGAACGGAAGGTCACACCTTCTTCTTTAATTTTACGCATTGCGCCTAAGCTAAACACCTGAAAGCCACCAGAGTCAGTCAAAATAGGCTTATCCCATTTGATGAATTCATGTAGACCGCCGTGTTGCTGAATCACTTCTAGCCCTGGACGCAAATATAAATGAAAGGTATTGCCTAAAATAACCTGTGCCTGAATTTCTTCAATATCGCGTGGCAGCATGCCTTTGACTGTGCCATACGTCCCCACAGGCATAAACACAGGGGTTTCTACCACACCATGAGCAAGTGTTAAACGACCACGACGGGCGCGCCCCGACTGACCTAATTTCTCAAACTTCATATATGTTCCAAATCAAGGCGAAAAAACAGTTCGCTGATTGTTCATGCTAAAAGTGCAATATTTTCCTAGATTCTGCACGGAATTGCCAGTTGAGATACGTTTTCCTTGGTAAAAATTGCGAGTAAATATTTTGTTCAAATCCATTGTGCTTACATGGCGTAAAATTGCTGAATACGTTGGGTAATTTCTTTATGTAAGGCAATTTCACCTTGTTCATGATTGTCCATTGCAGCAACGTGCTGAATTAAACGCTGAATATATAAATTACTGTCATTGACATCCTCACCTCCCTTAAACGGAGGTGATTCCTACAGCTAGACGCTTATGCCCAAGCGCAAGAATGTTCATGGCACTATTTAAGTCCCTATCGTGAGTGACACCACACTCACATGACCATTCTCTTATTCCAAGACCTGTCCTACCTCTCGGACTACTTGAGGTGATCTCACCGCAGCACGAACAGATTTGGGTGGTATAGGCTTCATTGACTTCTTCAAACATTACCCCTGCGTTCTCGCATTTATACTTGAGCATTGTTTTTAGTGCTGAAAACCCTGTATCTAAAACAGACTTTGCCATTTTAGTTTTTACAAGCTTTTTGGCACTTAAGTCACCTACAATTATGAGTGCATTATTTTTAACAAGTAATGTACTTGCCTTATGCAAATGGTCTTTACGGCAATTTGCAATCTTGGCGTGTAATGCACGTACACGTTTTTTATTCCTTGCTCGTTGAGCAATACCTAATTTCTTTTCGTATTGGCGATAGAACTTGGGGTTTGAAATAACCGTACCATCAGAACAGGTTGCAATATCTTTTAAACCTAGATCAATACCTATGGCTTTGGTTGCTGTTGGTTTTTCTTGATTCGATGAATCGACCACAAGGCACACGTACCAACGCCCACGGCTGTCCTCAACAAATGAACCAGTTCTAACAGCATATTTGCTTAATCCATAGCTATCCCATAGTTTGAATTGATGTTTACCATATTGAACATATCCATCAGCGTATTTGATCGCTACTTTCTTAAACGGTATCCATCCAAGTGATTTTCTTGCTGACTTCTTGTTGCTAACACGCCATTTGAGTTTGGCTTTCTTAAACTGCTTTCTGCGTGTGATTAATTCTTCGGTGACAGCCTGTATGGTTTGGCTGTGCAAACCACACTCTTTAGATGCGCCTTTGGTGTATTGAGCAATATCAAATGCAGATAGAAACTCACCTTTTCTTTTTAGGTGCTTAAAACTTAAATCATTCACATAATTCCAAACAAAGTTCACCTCAGATGCTAATTTAATCAGCACCTTTGCGTGTTTGTCTTTTATGCGGAGTTTAAGTGTTTTCATGTGCTTATTTTAACAATAATATTTTAAGTAATGAACAACAAAGATATTTAATACGACATTCCATGTCGTATGGCTTACGCCAGTCGCTTATATCCTCGTGCTGAACCACGAGGTTTTACGCTCCAAGTGATAAAACTCGGTTCTAATGTGAGCAAATAGGCTTCATGTGCAATGCTCAAATAATCATACGGTTCCACTTCTAAAAGTTGTGCCAGATCAATCAGCAAGTCTTTATCCACTTGTTGTAGTTTGAGCTTGGGTTGTGCGGTGGATTGTTCCATCGTGGTTTGAGGCGCTTTGTTGTGCAGGAATTCATCGAGCAAAGCACTTGGAGCGTTTAGAAATTGCGCTGAGTGGATTTCTACATCGACCTGTTTGGGCACATGAATAAAAAACAGAATTTGGCTTAAATCTAAGCCATAAGCGCCCGATAAAGATTGTTTAGCCTGCTGAAATATATCCAGTAAAAGTTCAAGATGGTTGTATTGCAGCGTGTCATTGGAATTCAGCAGAGGATTGCCATAGATATGTCGCTGTTTAAAATAATCTGCAAAAATATTTTTAAATTGATGCAGACCGCTAGAATTGTTGGCTTGAGTGCGATAACGCCATTTTTCTATATTCCATTTATTTACTTCAGATAAATATTGTGCTTCATCTTCCTGTTCATTAAACAGGCTGCGTTGGCTTGAAACAGCTAAATAATCGACCCCAAGATATTCATTAAAGACCAGTACACAGGCATAAATTTGGTCTTGTTCATATTGCTCATAGAGTTGGAAAAACTCTTGAATGAGGGTGTTTTTCAGGTTCTGAATATGTTCTAACATTTTATCGGCTTACTTTTTATTTTGGGATTTATGTTTTGAGCAATTGTTGTTTATATTTTGCTCAACCTCATGATTGTGTCAAAGCTGAGAAAAATGTCAATAAGACAAAACAAATTGTAGTCAAAGCTCACTTAAGTTGTTAAATTGTAATTAAAATCAATTCATAGAGGTGGGCTATGAGTGAATTAAACAGTGCACTAAAAGAAGACCAATTCTATAAAACACTTTTGGAAACCACGAATGCAATTCCGTGGCAGATTAACTGGAAAACCAAAGCTTTTAGCTATATTGGCCCACAAATTGAGTCTTTACTGGGTTGGACGCAAGACAGCTGGAAAACTGCACAAGATTGGATTGATCGGATGCATCCTGAAGATCGGGACAAGACCGTGAATATGTGTGTGAGTCTGTCCGATCAAGGCACAGACCACGAAGCGGATTATCGTGCCTTAACCGCTACAGGAGATTATGTCTGGATTCGTGATGTGGTGCATGTGATTCGTGAAAATAACGAAACTGTGGCGATTATTGGGTTTATGTTTGATATTTCTGCGCGTAAACAAATGGAGTTGGAACTCGAAGCGTTGAGTCGCAAAAATCTGGCTTTGAGCTTACAAGACCCGCTGACCTTGGTTGCCAATCGAAAGGCGCTCAGTGAGCGTATAGAAAACGAATTTAAACGTGCTGTGCGTCATCAACATGCATTGTCTCTCTTGTTTATCGACATCGACCATTTCAAGCCTTATAACGACAATTATGGACATTTACAGGGTGATCATTGTTTGATTAGTGTGGCGCAGTTGCTTAAACAACACTTTGCGCGTGCATCTGACTTTGTGGCTCGCTTTGGTGGTGAAGAGTTTGTGGTGCTATTGCCTGAAACACCATTGGCAGATGCTGTACAACTTGCTGAAAACTTTAGGCAGGCAGTATATGCGCTGGAAATTCCACATACCAAGACAGGGGAGATTACCCAAGTCACTGTGAGTATTGGCGTAAATAGCTATCATCAAAATCAGCAATATCACAATGTGGTCGACTTTCTGCATTCAGCCGATGAGTTGTTGTATCTAGCAAAAAACAAGGGACGCAATCAGGTGCAGTATTTGACACAGTCTTTTGTTTAGTTGAAATCTAAAAAAACAGCAAGCTTCGTGCTTGCTGTTTTTATTTATGCGTTGAAAAATAATTTTAAATGAGCGGTTTAGAATTAAATGGCTTAAAAGTTTGGACGATAATCAAAACTTTGTGCTGCACCGTTGTCCCGAAAGGCACGCACAGGCTTTTTCGCTGTGGTTGCAGTGTTGATCATGTTGTTGGGAAAGACCTGAATATAGTTATTAAACAACTCGACATTGCGGTTATAAATAGTAATCGCAGCACCGACATTTTCGTTCTGCTCATCAATTTCATGCATCATTTTTAAATACAATTGGTCGGCTTTGAGTTCAGGATAATTTTCGACCACCACATTCAAGCTGCGCATCAATTCTTTGCTCAAGGCTTCAACACGTTGTAATTGGCTGACATCGGCATTGTTGATGTTTAGGTTCATAATATTTTGGCGCAGTTCAGTCACTTTTTCTAAAGTGCCTTTTTCCATACCTGCATATTGTTCGACCACTGGCGCAAGTTCTTCAAGCGTTTTTAACTTCTGTCGTTCAAAACTGGTCACATCTGCCCAAGCGCGGATGGTGGCGTTGTGGTGGCGTACGATGTTGTTACGAATCATGATGCCCAGCATCACCAAGACGATGACAACCAAAAGAAAAATTGCGATACCCATGTTTTGCCCCAAGACGATTTTCTTAGTCCAGAAAATCAACCAAATCTGTCTGTAATTGTTCTAAATAAGGTAATTTAAAAGTGCGTAAGTGTCCACGCAATGCGGAAATATCTTGAATATTTTTTGCTTTACTGGAAATTTCAAACAGGTTGCGATTGCCTAAAAAACAGAGCGTGTTCCGCTCAGGGTGAAATAACAAATCACCTTGCTGATGCTGAAAAAAATCATTCAGTTTTAACACCATTGCAGGGCTGAGGGTGCGCGCCAGTTGAATTGCATTACTGCCAAAAAAGTTGAGTTTTTGATTCAGGCGAATGTCACTGGTATGCCACGGCACATGATAAGGCGCACCAAAGGTTTTATTGTTTGAGGTAACGGCTAAACCTTGTAGCTGCACATCAAAGACAAATACGCCCGATAAATGCCGCACCACTTCACGTACTTTGTAGTCATTGCCATTTTGATCTTTAATGCGGGTTTCACTGACATAGCGATATTCAAAGACCAAAACCTGATGTTGCTTGCCTTGTTGATCTTGCCAAACAGTACTGGCGTAACGGCGAATTTCATTGGACAGATTCCCCAAATTAAACAAGGGAAACAGACTTTTTAAATGAGCAATCAAATAAACGGGTTGTAGGGTTCGGGCAAGATGTTGCGGTGGTTGCTGCCATGCCAGTTGATAGCGCTGTGCAATGCTTTCTTGTTCTAAAAAAGTGATGACTTCTTCAATGGGGTCGTCTTGTTCATAGGTAATAAATGCCCAGAAGATACAGCCTAACCCAATCAGCAAGCAGAATTGCAGCCAAATATTACTCGGTTGAATCAAGAGCAATAAACAGAACAACACACCTATAATGCCAAGCAGGACAGGCAAAACATTTTCAAACTTGAGGGTGATGTCATCTTGCCAAGGGTGTAAGCCATCTAAAATATCTTGATGGCTTTGTGCTTTTTTTCCAATATCCCATAACCGCGCGATATTACGAAATACCCGTTGATTCTTCTTGCGTCGAATATGAATGGAGTGTTGCACGGTATCGAGCGGCATGGTGGTTTCTTTTACAGTTTGAAAATTAAGTTTGAGCTTGATCAATCAGCATGGCATCGCCATAACTAAAGAAACGATAGCGTTCAGCCACAGCATGTTGATACGCCTGCATGACATTTTCACGGCTTGAAAGCGCAGATACCAACATTAATAAGGTGGATTCAGGCAAGTGGAAATTGGTGATTAGACGATCCACCACTTTAAACTGATAACCTGGGTAAATAAAAATTTGCGTATCACCCGACCACGCTGCAAGTTTGCCTGCATGGGCTTGGGCAGCACTTTCCACGGCACGGGTGGCAGTTGTGCCCACTGAAATAACTTTGTTGCCTCGTGCTTTGGTTTCACGAATCAGCGCTACGGCAGCTTCAGAAACTTCACACCATTCACTGTGCATAATGTGATTGGCAATATCATCGGTACGTACAGGCAGGAATGTACCTGCGCCCACGTGCAAGGTCACAAAGGTTTTTTGAATGCCTTTATCTGCTAGCTGTTGCAGTAAGGCTTCATCAAAGTGCAAGCTGGCAGTGGGTGCGGCAACACTAGCAAGTTTTGTTGGGTCGTTAAATACGGTTTGATAACGCTCGGTATCAATCGCTTCTGCTTCGCGGTTAAAGTAGGGTGGAATCGGCAACTGACCGTAGGCATCCAATACGTCTAAAATAGGCTGCGAAAACTCGACAATAAATAAGTTTTCATGGCGACCTTGTACGGTCACTTTTACAGCATCAGGCCCAATAAACAGTTCTGCACCTGCTTTTGGTGAGTTGCTGGCTTTAATATGGCAATGGGCAATAAATTGATCTTGCAGACGTTCTACCAAGACTTCCACTGCACCGCCTGTGGCACGTTTACCTTTAAGACGCGCTTTCATGACTTTGGTATCGTTAAGTACCAGTAAATCGCCCGCTTCGAGTAAATTCAGTAGGTCGGTAAATTGATGGTCATGATACTGACCTTGAGCATCAAGATGCAGCAGACGAGAGGCGCTACGACTTGCTAGTGGGTAACGAGCAATGAGTTCATCGGGGAGATTAAAATTAAAGTCAGAAAGCTGCATGATAAAAACAAGTTAGAACACTGGGAAAACTGCGCCTAGTATATGCTTTTTTAGGTTTTATGGATGAAATTGGTCGATTATAAATCAAAAAAATGACAGCTGATTTAATTTTAAACAATTGCAAAAAACTTGCGTTGACAAGCTGTCAAAAAAGTTTATTATACCCATCAACACCTACCCGAGGTGGTGAAATTGGTAGACGCGGCGGACTCAAAATCCGCTGTCAGAGATGACGTGTCGGTTCGAGTCCGACCCTCGGGACCATATAAAGGAAAAGCCCTCAAGCATATTAAGACTTGGGGGCTTTTTTATTGTCTGTATATTAATGGGTTGTGCCATTTTTTAGCTCCAGTCTTAATGATTCCATTAGCCACAATTCAGGTGGTCACTTTGGAAAATGAGTACCCAAATGAGTACCTGATTTTTCATTGGTACTCATGGTGGAATCAGATGCTAAGCTTAAATTATTAGATCAATACAATAATCAAATGTGATTGATCGGGTGTCTTATAGGGCTTGTAGTACTTAAAAGCTTTATTCACTATCTAAAGCTACTTTGATGACATCTGCAATTGTCTCAGTGGTGACGCCTCTTTTTCGAGCATTCTCAGAATGGAGCCAAGTTGCTAAGTCTTTATTGCCTTTAGATGCATTGCAGCCAACACAGCACAATGCAATATTGGATAAGGTTGTTATTCTTATATCGTTGATAATGTGTTCCCAAGACTTCTTATTAGCCCTTTCAGTGCCAAACTTTTTGCCGCAATATACACAGCACAGGTCTCGCTCCGAGACCGCATCTTCTATGTGCTTTGGTATTCCCCATGAATTTGCCATTTTAGGTTTTCCTTATTTTATGGCTATAGTTGAATGAAAAATCCTAACCTTTGATAACTCACATTCATAAAATTTAGATCTAAGCATAAAATGAAATAGTTGTCATAACACTATATAAATGAGGGTGTAAAAAAACCAGCGCCGAAGCGCTGGTTTTTTACATCACTAACTTAGGTTAGTTTTGCATCATCTTATTGAGCTGCATCAAGTGCAGCATTGAATGTTGCGCTTGGACGCATTACTGCATTCACTTTAGCTTGATCTACTGCGTAGTAACCACCGATATCAACCGATTTACCTTGTACTTCCGCAAGTTCAGCAACAATTTTGTCTTCGTTTGCAGCTAAAGCTTGTGCAAGTGGTGCAAACTTCGCTTTCAACTCAGCATCTTCATCTTGAGCAGCAAGTGCTTCTGCCCAGAATTTTGCCAAGTAGAAGTGGCTGCCACGGTTGTCCAGTTCGCCAGTACGACGTGATGGAGACTTGTCGTTATCAAGTAATTTGCTGGTCGCTTGATCAAGAGTTGATGCAAGTAATTTCGCACGAGTATTATCTTCTTTAATACCCATTTCTTCTAAAGAAGCAGCAAGCGCAAGGAACTCACCTAATGAATCCCAACGTAAGTGGTTTTCTTCAACAAGTTGTTGTACGTGTTTAGGCGCAGAACCACCCGCACCAGTTTCGTACATACCACCACCCGCCATTAACGGAACGATAGATAACATTTTCGCAGAAGTACCAAGCTCCATAATTGGGAACAAGTCAGTGAGGTAGTCACGTAAGATGTTACCTGTTACAGAAATGGTGTCTAAACCACGCGCAACACGCTCAAGTGTATAACGCATCGCACGAACTTGTGACATGATTTGAATATCTAAACCAGTCGTGTCGTGATCTTTTAAGTATTTTTGAACTTTCTTGATCACTTCGTTTTCGTGTGGACGGTACGGGTCTAACCAGAAAATTGCTGGCATACCAGAGTTACGTGCACGTGTTACTGCAAGTTTAACCCAGTCGCGAATAGGTGCATCTTTCACCTGACACATACGCCAGATGTCGCCTTCTTCTACGTTTTGAGTCATCAACACTTCACCAGTGTCAATATCAGTGATGTTTGCAACACCTGCAGCAGGAACTTCAAAAGTCTTGTCGTGTGAGCCGTATTCTTCAGCTTTTTGCGCCATCAAACCTACGTTTGGCACAGTACCCATCGTACGTGGGTCGAAGTTACCATTCCACTTACAGAAATTGATCATTTCTTGGTAAATACGCGCGAAAGTAGATTCAGGCATTACTGCTTTACAGTCGTAAGGTTTACCGTCAGCACCCCACATTTTACCGCCACCACGAATCATTGCAGGCATAGAAGCATCTACAATTACGTCGTTTGGAGAGTGGAAGTTGGTGATGCCTTTTGCAGAATCCACCATTGCAAGTGCAGGGCGGTGTTCTTGGCATGCGTGTAAATCTTCGATGATTTCTTCACGTAAAGAAGTTGGTAAGGTTTCGATCTTTTCATAAAGACCTGCCATACCGTTGTTGACGTTAATGCCAAGTTCTTCAAACAATTTACCGTGTTTTTCAAACGCTTCTTTATAGTAAATTTTCACACAGTGACCGAATACAATCGGGTGTGAAACTTTCATCATGGTCGCTTTTACGTGTAAAGAGAACAAAATGCCTGCTTCTTTACAATCATCCAATTCTTTTTCATAGAAGTCGCAAAGCGCTTTCTTGCTCATGAACATAGAATCGATGATTTCGCCGTCAAGTAACGCTACTTTTTCTTTCAGTACAATGGTTTCACCAGATTGAGTGATGAGTTCCATTTTTACGTTACGTGCGCGGTCAAGCGTCATCGATTTTTCGCCATGGTAGAAGTCGCCTTCATCCATGTGTGAAACGTGAGTTTGTGACCATTGCTTCCATTCACCCATAGAGTGCGGGTGTTTTTTCGCATAGTTTTTCACTGCAGCAGGTGCACGACGGTCAGAGTTACCTTCACGTAATACAGGGTTTACTGCTGAGCCTAAGCATTTGCCAAAACGAGCGCGTAAAGCTTTATCTTCTACAGTATTTTCATTTTCAGGATAGTCAGGAATTGCATAGCCTTTTGCTTGTAATTCCTTGATACATGCAACTAACTGAGCAACTGAAGCACTGATGTTTGGAAGTTTGATGATATTGGTATCTGGATCTTGCGTGAGACGTCCAAGCTCTGCGAGGTTGTCGGCTACCTTCTGTTCTTCGCTTAGGTATTCCGAGAATTCAGAGAGTACGCGTGCTGCTACAGAGATATCACTCTTGACAATCTCGATGCCAGCAGGCTTAGTAAAGGTCTCAATGATCGGCAGTAGAGAGTAGGTCGCCAACAATGGCGCCTCATCGGTCAGTGTGTAAATGATTTTTGACTTTCCACCAGCCATATATAGCCCCTTGCTTTGATTGAGTTTTTTAGGAGCGAGATGATGACTCAGCCCCTGCGAACCGATTTGCCTAATTTAACCTTGAGAGTATCGACTCTCTATGCATTTCAGTCAACGTAATTACAGTGATGACGCCATTTCGCTACGAAATGATGTGTCGCATTTGTGCGAGTCAAGACACGGCTTAATGTAAAAATGAGCCTATTTAAACCTAAAAATCGCCTTGAGTATTTACTGTTGAAATACTAATCAAATCGTATGATGAAGATATGACATCAAAAATATATGTATATTTTATTATAAATTAACCAGTTGAGGGTTCGACTTAAGTCGAATGTTTGATAAATAACCGATGAAAATGATAGATGGATATATTTATTCTATTTATTTTATATGTTTATCAATATGTTGCTTCGGTTTTTTACAGTGTGATGCAATGTAACTTCTTGTATAGAAGTTGAGATTTTCTTCAAAAACGGCTGCAAATCTACAGATAAAAAGCCTGATTTATATTTTAAAAGTTTAGATCTATTTTTATGGTCCAAATTTTACAAAAATAAGCGTATTTTTTAGTGGGTTTGTAGCACCGTTTGATCCATCAAAAATCATAATCAAGCGTGAGCTAAACCCTTGTTAATCCATAGATGAAAAAATCAAGTAGTAAAGAAGAAATGCCGAGTTGTTACGCAGTTTTTTAAATTAGTTTGAAAGCTTGTGTTTTGTGTTAAAGTTTGTAGGTTAACTCTGAATTCAGTGGATGAGTTTTGTAGACAAAATAATTCATAGGCGCGGCACACTTTAATTAACGAGGCAAAAATGAAAATACAGTTGCTGGAAATTGGTCCTGAAACGGAGCAACTCAGTGCTTGCACACTCTCGTTATTATTGGGTGTACATACGCCAAGTAACCAAATTGATGGTTTTTTGAAGTTTGCCCGTCAAATGCTGCAAGTCGATCATGCCATTTTGACTTTTAAAAATGAGCCGTACATCTGGTATTCCACCAATCAAGTTTTTAAAGCCTTTCGTGCCAACCCAAACGCACGGTTAGACGCTTTCTTTCAAGGTCAGCAACTGATTGAACCTCAACATCCTCAATATGCAAATTTTGTGCAGCACATCGCAAGTTTGGGGATAGAAGCCGCGCGCCTAATCGCACTGGATTTACTCAAAACCGATGGCGAGTCGATTGGGCAGTTGTTGTTATTTGATCATCGTGAAGAAGCGTTTAGTTTAGGTGCTTTGCCGACAGTGGCGGAGTTTGCTGCAGGTTTGGTGCGTTATATTGAATTAAAAGTTGATTATGCAAGCTTAAAAGAACTGTATGAACAGCAGTCTGCATTGAATTTTAGTAAAACCAAATTTTTCCAAATTATTGCGCATGATTTGCGCGCGCCATTTCATGGCTTATTGGGGTTTTCGGAAGTTTTAGCGCAAGAGCGCGAAACTTTGGATGATTCTAGTATTCAAAATATTGCCGACTATTTATTCGACACAGCACAATCGACCTATAACTTGCTAGAAAGTTTATTGAATTGGGCGATGGCAGAGGGTGGACGCTTTGTGTATCACCCAATTAATTTTGAGTTAAAGCAATCGACCAAAATTGTTTGCGATGTGTTGAAAAGTTTGGCAATCAAGAAAAATATTGAACTGATTGATCAAGTTGAAGAAGGCATTAAAGTTTATGCCGACATCAATATGATTACCTCGGTGATTCAAAATTTGGTGTCGAATGCGCTGAAATTTACCTTTACCGATGGCACAGGCAAAGTCATTTTACGTGCAGAGCAAACAGAAACCAGTGTGGATATTTATATTCAAGATACGGGTTTGGGCATGACTGCACAACAACTCGAAACGCTGTTCGAGCCTAAACTTACTGTTAGTTTTAAAGGCACTGCAGGTGAAAAGGGTATTGGTTTAGGTTTGGTGTTGTGTAAGCGTTTTGTCGATTTGAACCACGGGCAAATTGTGGTGGAATCGAAAGAAGGTGTGGGAACGACTTTTAAAGTCAGTTTGCCAATTGCGACCAGTAGCCATCAAGTATTAAGTAAAGAAGCGTTATTATCTGAGAAAACTTAATTTCAAAGTTTATATACAAAGCAAGCAAAAGCCTGTGGATGTTTAAAATCATCCACAGGCTTTTTTTATCGTGATCAATTTAGATCAACTCTTGCATTATTGAATGTTTTGAATCGGACTACCACCCAACGCTTGCAATAAAGTCACATAGGCGTTGTATTGGTTTTGCTTGGTCTGCAATAAACTTAAACGTGCATTGCGGGTGGTTTCTTGTGCATCTAGCAGGTTTTTTAAGGTAATCGCACCATGCCGATAACGCACCTCAGTTAAGCGTTCAGTTTTCTCTGCCAGTGCTAAATTGCGGCTTTGCAGCGCGACTTGTTGATTCAGCGCGGTTCGTGCTGACAGTGCATTTTCAACATCAGCAAAGGCTTTATATAAAGTTTGTCGATATTGCACAATGGCTTTTTCATATTCCAAAGCATTCACTTTTAGATCGCGCTGCATATCATTCCATTGCAAAAATGGCAGGGTTAAACCTGCACCTAAAGTGGCAATTGGGTTTTTTAGGGCATCGCTTAAAGAGGTATGCGCGCCTGTACCGACACCTGTACTGAGTGTGCCTGTAAGACTGATGGATGGGTAATAACTGGCTCGATTGGCATCTTTATTGGCCAAGGCTTTACGTAAACGTAATTCGGCTGCACGTAAGTCGGGACGACGTGACAGCAGTTCTGCAGGTAAGCCAGCAGTAATATTCGGTAAACGAACAGCGGCTAAACTCTGTGGTTCATTGATATTCAACATTTGCACAGGTTGATGCAGTAAAACTGCCAAGGCGGTGCGTGTTTCAACTTTTTGCTGTGCAATTTGGCTCAAGGTTGATTTTTGACTTTGCAGGGCTTGTTCGGCTTGGTTTAAATCCAATCCTGAAACTGCACCCGCGCGATATTGCGCACTGACCAATTGATACGTTTTTTGCGTACTGGCAAGGTTTTGTTGTGCGACAACATAGCGTTCATTTAAATAACCCAATTGCCAATATAAATTGGCAGTGGTTGCAATCAGGCTTTGTGCGGTGGCTTGTAAGTCTTGTTCGGTGGCTAAGGCTTCCCAACGTGCAGCTTCAGTCTGATTGGCAAGTTTACCGAATAAGTCCAATTCATAGCTCAGTCCGGGATAATTCAGCGAAATCCCACGCGCTGTATCACCATTGCCCTCTAAACTAAATTGATGCCCTGTAGAAATACCTGCATTGCCAATCCGGACACCTTGCTGACTTTGGCTTTGTTTGGCTTGTAATCTGGCTTGTTGTAAATTCAGTCCTGCAACCGCGAGGTCACTGTTACGCGCCAAGACTTGTTCAACCAATTGATTTAAAGCAGCATCGTGAAAGAGTGTCCACCAACGGTCTGTATTTAGTTGTGCAAGGACTTGCTGGCTTTTTTGCTGCTGCTCAAACTGTTGAGGAATATTTACAGCAGGTGCCTGATAAGGTGTTTTGACTACGGTTGCACAACCCACTAAGCTGCTGCCAAGAAAAAGCGCAGTGACGAGTTGGCTGAATTGTCGTGACTTCTGGTTAAATCGCATCATCATTCCTTACTCTAATTCCTTATTCTCTAGATAGCGCATCGACAGGGTTCAGTTGGGCAGCATTACGTGCAGGAATAAAACCGAACACAATTCCAATCAGGCTTGAACAGACAAAAGCGGCTACAATCGAGGTGGTGGAGTACGCCATTTGAAAGGTTCCACCTGCCACATGATTAATCAATTGCCCAATTCCGAGTGCGAGCAAGACGCCAAGTACACCGCCTAAAATACACACTAAAATGGCTTCAATTAAAAATTGCTGCAAAATATCGCTTTGTCGTGCGCCGACTGCCATGCGTACCCCAATTTCTTGGGTGCGTTCTGTGACAGAGACCAACATGATGTTCATTACGCCAATTCCACCGACCACCAGTGAAATCACTGCAATAGCAGAAACCAGTAAGGTCATGGTGGCGGTAGTTTGTTGGATGGTTTCACGGATACTGTCGGCATTTTGAGTAAATACATCCTGCGCACCATGACGCTGTACCAACAGACTTAGGATGGCATTTTCTGCTGCAGCACTTGGATATTCATCTTTGACTCGTACAATAATGCTGCGCACATGGCTTTGGCCAAGCATGCGGCTCATTACCGTAGAGTAGGGCAAATACACATTTAAGCTGTCGGCATTGCCCATCATGCTTTTTTGTTCTTCGACCACGCCAATAATACGGCTGGGTACGCTGCCCAATAAAATTACTTGCCCGACAGGGTTGCTGCCATCACTAAAAAATGTATTTTTGGTGTTGTGATCAATCACCACATCTTGCGCTTGTTCCAGCACGCTGTGTTTGTCAAAAGGCTGACCCGACTGGAAGTTCATGCCGCGCACATAGAAAAAGTCTTCGCTCACACCATTGACTGTGGCAGAAGCCTCGGTGTCTTTAAAACGTACTGTGACGTTGCTATTGACCGATGGGCTGACCCCATCCACATAAGGTTGTTCTGCCAAAGCATCGGCATCGGCAGGAATTAGGGTTTTAAGCTGAGATGAGCGCGAGGTATCACCAAAACCACGCCCTTGAAACACGGTGATGGTATTGGTGCCTAAACTGCTGATGTTTTCTAAAATTTGTTTCTGTGAACCATTGCCCAGTGCCACAACAGATACAACCGAAGCGATCCCGATAATAATCCCGAGCATGGTTAAAAAGGTGCGCATGCGATGTGCATTCATCGCCAGTAGCGCCATGCGGAAGGCTTCACCTAAACGATCAAATACAGAGCGCCAAGCTGAAGTTCTTTTTTGTGGCGGATGTTGCAAGGTTTGTTGAGTAATATCATCCTGATCGGCAGGTGTGTTGGGCTGATCAGAAATAATAAGCCCATCACTGATTTCAATAATCCGTGTGGCATTTTTAGCGACATTATGGTCATGTGTGACCAAGATGATGGTGTGACCTTTGGCATTCAGCTCACGCAAAATCCGCATCACTTCAATACCGCTATTCTTGTCGAGTGCACCTGTGGGTTCATCGGCAAGAATCACATCGCCACCATTCATCAAGGCACGTGCAATGGATACACGTTGTTGTTGCCCACCTGAAAGCTGACTTGGGCGGTTTTGGGTTTTATCGGCTAGACCTAAATCACTGAGCAGCGCAGTTGCGCGAGTTTGTCGTTCTTCAACATCGGCACCTGCATAAATTGCAGGCACTTCGACGTTGCCCGCAGCGCTTAAATCACCCAATAAGTGATAGCGCTGGAAAATAAAACCAAAATATTCACGACGTAGCTGTGCCAGTTCATCGGCTTCAAGTTGTCGGGTTTCACGTCCTTTGACTTTATAGCTGCCAGTGGTGGGTTGATCCAGACAGCCCAAAATATTCATGAGAGTGGATTTCCCCGAACCCGACTGACCTACAATGGCAACCAATTCACCTGGGTAGATCTTCAGGTCAATGCCTTTGAGAATCTGCACTGTAGATTCACCCGCAGGGAATTCACGGGTCAGATTGGTGACCTCTAACAGAGGTTGTGACTGACTCATCTTACATTCTCACTGATGGGCCAACACGACCACCACGCTTCGCCGCATCGTTTGAGGTATCGGAGCCATCGGCAATAATGACTTGATCGCCCAGTTTTAAGCCACGAATGACTTGTACTGTTGCACGGTTATTTAAGCCAAGCAATACCGATTGAGGTCGAGCTGAGCCATCGGCTTGCAGTACACGTACCATGCCTAAAGAGGCTTTACCTTGATCAATCAAGGCTTTTTCATTGGCAGTCAATTCCAAACGGGCAGGGCGTTTGGCAGAACTGGCATTGGTATTGTCGCGCTCAGCACGTACGTTGCTGTCTGAATTATTGCTGTTGCCACGACTGCGTGAACGGTTTGCACCTTGTACCGCAGCAGCAGGAATGGTCAGCACATTGCGTGCCTCTGCCAAAACAATGGACACTTGTGCGGTCATATTGATGCGTAGCTTGCCGTCTTCATTTGGTACGTCAAATAAAGCGTTGTAGTACACGGCAGAACTTGAAGATGATGAGGTGTTGTTATTGCTTTCGGTATTGATGGATTTGGGTGCAGGTTCTACCTGACGTAAAGTAGCGTAATGTTTTTTCTCACTGTTGCCCAAGGTGGTGAAATAGACCGTTTGTCCCTCTTCGACCTTCATTACATCCGCTTCAGAAATTTCTGCTTTTACAGTCATGGTGTCAAGTTTGGCTAATTTAACAATCGTGGGCGCACTTTGATTGGCGTTCACGGTTTGACCTTCTTCGGTCACAATTGCAACGACAGTGCCATCCATTGGGGCAAGAATACGGGTATAACCTAAATTTTCTTTAGACGTGTCTAAAGTTAGGCGTGACTGTTCAATTTGAGCGTTAATGGCAGCAATTTCTGCTTGTGAAGTTTTATAGTTGGCTAAGGCAGTTTCAAGTTCAGCACGTGAGGTCGCATCTTGCGCATACATGGCTTGTTGACGCTGATATTCTGCTGCGACTTTAGCAAGATTAGCTTGTCGAACCGCCAATTGTGCCTGTTGGTTTTTAATGCTGGCTTGTGCTGTTTTAAACTCGTTTTCCTGTCGTACAGAGTCAATTTGGGCAATCAACTGTCCTTGTTTGACCTGATCGCCTAACTGAACATACATTTTTTTGACTTGACCCGAAACTTGCGCACCAACGCTGACCATTTTGGTGGCTTCAAGTACGCCTGTTGCCAACACCGCACTTTCAATATCTCCACGACTTACTTCGGCAGTAATGTATTGCGGTTGTTGTTCTTTCGGTTTTAAAAAATACCAAGCGGCAAGTGCCAGCATTAGCGCAATGATAATTCCCGCAATAAGTTTGGTCGATTTTATTTTTGGCATGAGTCAAAAAACAGAAAAAAAGAAATTAAAAGGATTATAGAAGTGAAATAAGGATAAATCGTGAA
Organism: Acinetobacter sp. YH12211; assembly: GCF_013418015.1. Lineage (NCBI taxonomy): Bacteria > Pseudomonadati > Pseudomonadota > Gammaproteobacteria > Moraxellales > Moraxellaceae > Acinetobacter > Acinetobacter sp. YH12211. The sequence goes on along the minus strand of NZ_VPCW01000005.1, from coordinate 115,502 downwards.
TTTTTTAAAGAAATTGCAAATGAGAATTATTTATTAGTGGTTTGAGCTAGATTTAATACAGTCTGAGTACGGTATTACATCCATAAAAAAAGTGAAAATAGCATCTGTTAACGAGGTGGGATAGTTTGTTTCATCTCTATGATAATTTTATGAATTTTATGATAAATGCTGAAAAATACAACTATGGTCTAAGTTGCTTAAAAAACCTTATTTTCTATATGGATTTAAGAATTAAAAGCAGCTAGTATCAAATTCCATAAAATAATTATGGATTTAATCATTAGGATAATACGGCATCGGGACGATGCAATAAAACATGACTTTAAGCAAAAAATCTGAGGGGTAAATCATGGAGTGGAGTGAGAAATTTAATATCGGAATTGATGTGATTGACAATCAACATCGACAAATTCTGGACTATATTAATGCGCTGGAAAAAATTCGGGCGACAGGTGCGCGGGAGCAAATCAAAGAAGTCTTGGATGACTTGATTGACTATACGCAATCGCATTTTAGCTTTGAAGAAAACTTGTTGTCACAGGTCAATTATCAATACTTACCATCACATCGTGGTATTCACGAACTCTTTGTGAAGCGTTTGAATGATTGCCGTCAGCGTTTTGCCAATGGCGAATCGGTAGAACATGATTTGTATCGTTTGTTGTCTAAATGGTTGATTAACCATATTCAGCATGATGATCAGGATTATGTCGATGCGGTACGCGACAATATGCTGCATTATTTGCGTTCACAGGAACAGAAAAAAGGCAAAAGTTGGTTTGCACGTTTCTTTAGCTAATCCTCTGAAAAGCAGATGATTTTAAAAATTATTTAATGAAGTCTGCTAAATTAAGCCGAGTGAGAAGCGAACAGTGTTTTACCACATAGTTCTGTAATGGCTTGTAGCACCAAATGTTCAGGGTTTTCCTTGGACATCCCTTTGATGGCGGCATCAATACGCAATAATAGGGCGGGCCATTGCAAGAAACTATTTGGATTTAAACGTCGCAAAGCTTGCTGATAAACACTGACTTTGTTTTTCCAGATACCCAGTTGCAAAGCATTTTGTGGTTGTTCAAATAATTGCATCAGCAGGCGCATTTCTTTGCTGATGCTCCACAAAATTAAACTCATGGCTTCACCCGAAGCCATGAGGTATTGAAAAATTTTCATAGCTTGCGCTAGATTTCCCGTCAGTAAAGCATCATTTAAATCATAAGTGCTATAACGAGATTGATCTTGTAAACAGGCATGTAAATGTTCAATCTGAATCTGCTGAATTTCAGGAAAGGTGTCACTGACCCGCATTAAGCTATTTTTGGCAGCCAAAAGGTTGTGTTCATGATGTTGTTCCAACCATTGCCACGCATCATGTCCTAATTGAATGCCAAGCTTTTCTGCTTCCAAACCTAAAATCTGCTGCCGATCTTTAGGATAATTCGCCGTGAGTGCAACATTGACCCCATTGGCATCAATCAACTGAAAAAAACTGGATTTCAGGCTATTGCTGTCCTGTTTTGGCATCACTACCAACAGCAAGTTTTGTTCATTGTGCTGAATATAACTTTTCAGTTGTTTTAGTGTGCTGGCATCGGGCTTGATATTGCCGTGTACTTCAACCGCCAATTGACTCGAAAACAGTGACAGACTGTTTAAGGCATTGAATACATTTTTCCAATCGCTAACGCTATTTAAATCATAACGCTGACGTTCAATATCCTGTTTTTGCCAACTGGCACGAAAAGCATCCAGCAAGTTTTGTTCGAGTAAGGGTTCTTGACCATGCAAAATCCATACGCCACGTGCTTCATCGACACGTTTGAGGGCTTGTAGATAGTCAAGTTTCATAAAAAATTCGCACTCGAAAACTTATTTAGGGTTTGAATACACAGGTGGGTTGACCAAAGGTAAACGATTAGATGAAATTTGACGCACAATTTGCTGTGCTACATCATCAATAATGACTTCTTTTAAGAATTTTTGTTCCTGATCATCGGTATTCACAGTTGCGACATCGTATTGATAACTGCGCGTTGCCATGACGGTACGAGGTTCGGTGATCGGGTTGCCTTGCGCATCTTCAATACGGAAAGTCACACTCAAACGTAATAAGGTTTCTACCAGTTTGCCATTCAATTCCAAGCGACGTGGCGTATAGTCAAGTACACGCAGTACATAGGCATTAGGGTCATTGCTGAGTTGTACGCCCGCTGTACCCATGTGAATGGAAAGTTTTTCTTCTAATTCTTCAGCATTGCTCGGTAAAGCCAGACTCATTTTTGAATAAGCCACAGGTGCAATGCTTGGATTGGTGCCTTTAAGATGAAAACCACAGCCGACTAAGCCAGCACTGAGTCCACAAGTTAAAACAATGACTGCTAGACGTTGGCTAAAGTGCATGTGCTGTCCTCTGTAATATTCTTGAAAGTTTAAAAGCGGAAGTTGAGAATATCTTGATTGTAGGTGCAAAGCCCATTGGCTGACAACGGGCTTTGTTTGGAAATTGTTTTAATTCCTTTTTTGTAGGGGGGGGTTAGGGGGATTGTTTTATAAAATCCCTCCAAACCTCCCTTTAAAAAAGGGAGGTTTAAAAGCACTTAAACCACCAAATTCACTAACTTATTCGGTACCACAATTTCTTTCTTGGTTGGCCCAGTCAAGAAAGGTTGTACTTCTGGTAACGCTTTAGCAAGTGCAAGAATGTCCTCTTTAGATGCATCTACTGCTACATCAAGCTTGCCACGTAATTTACCATTTACCTGCACCACAATCGTTTGAGTATTGCGGGTTAATGCAGACTCATCGACCACAGGGAATAAGGTGGAGGTTAATTCAATTCCGAACTCTACCAATAAGGTTTGGCTCAAGTGTGGTGCAAATGGCGCAAGCAAGGTCAATAAAGTCACAATTGCTTCACGTTCAACCGCAAGGTCTTGTTCGTTCTGCGCTTCAAACTTGTTGCAAGCATTCAAGAGTTCCATCAATGCTGCAATTGCAGTGTTGAACGCATGACGACGCTCAATATCATCGCCCACTTTTTGAATGGTTTCATGGGTTTTGCGACGTAAGTCTTGTGCTGCTGTAGCAAGTTTGCTGCTGTCAATTGCAGTTGCATTGCTGCCTTTTTCAAGGAAACCTGCCGCCAAACGCCAAACACGTTTTAAGAAGCGGTTCGCACCTTCAACGCCTGCATCTGACCATTCTAAAGACTGATCTGGTGGTGCAGCGAACATCATAAATACACGTGCAGTATCTGCGCCGTATTGGTCAATAATGGCTTGTGGGTCGATACCGTTATTTTTCGATTTCGACATTTTTTCCTGACCACCAACAATCACAGCTTGACCATCGCCTATGTATTTAGCCGAAAGAACGCGACCTTTTTCGTCTTTTTCAAGCTCGATATCGGCAGGGTTAAACCAAGTTTTCTTGCCGCTTTCTGCTTCGCGGTAGAAGGTGTCAGCCAAGACCATGCCTTGAGTCAGCAAGTTGGTAAATGGCTCATTGCCTTGTACCACGCCTTCATCACGCATAAGTTTGTGGAAGAAACGCGCGTACAATAAGTGCAAGATGGCGTGTTCTACACCACCAATATATTGATTAACTGGCAACCAAGTTTGCGCAGCTTCAGGCTTGACCATGCCACCTGTAAAGTCTGGAGATGCGTAACGTGCGTAATACCAAGATGACTCTACAAAAGTATCTAAGGTATCGGTTTCACGACGTGCTTCGCCACCACAGCATGGGCAAGTGGTTTGATAGAATTCAGGCATTTTATTTAACGGGTTGCCTGAGCCATCTGGCACAACATCGGTAGGTAAAATGACAGGAAGCTGATCTTCTGGAACTGGAACTTGTCCACATTTTTCACAGTTGATCATTGGAATTGGACAACCCCAGTAACGTTGGCGTGAAACACCCCAGTCACGTAAGCGGAATTGTACTTTTACATTGGCTAAGCCTTGTGGCTCTAATTTCGCTAAAAGCGCATCAAAAGCCGCTTGGAAATCTAAACCATCAAATTCGCCTGAATTGACCAGTTTACCTTCTTTAGAACCGTACCATTCTTGCCATTGGGTTGTGTCAAAGTCCGCATCGTCTGCACCTTTGGCATCAATCACCTGAATAATTGGCAATTGGAATTTGTTGGCAAACTCAAAATCGCGCTCATCGTGTGAAGGTACAGCCATCACCGCGCCAGAACCGTAAGACATCAACACATAGTTGGCAATCCACACAGGTAATTCTTTACCTGTTACTGGATGCTTCACAAATAAGCCAGTCGCCATGCCTTTTTTCTCGGCAGTGGCAAGGTCAGCTTCTGCCACAGAACCCATGCGGCATTCTTCAATAAAGGCTTTTAATTGTGCATTGTTTTCTGCTGCTTTTAACGCCATAGGATGTTCTGCAGCAACAGCCACATAAGTTGCACCCATTAACGTGTCAGCACGCGTTGTAAATACAGTCAGATCATCTGCATAAATTTCAGGATTTGCCGATGGGAATGTGATTTCCATCCCTTGCGAACGCCCAATCCAGTTGCGTTGCATGGTCAAGACTTGCTGTGGCCAGCCATCTTTTAAAGTTTCTAAATCGTCTAATAATTCTTGGGCATAATCGGTAATGCGGAAGTAGTACATTGGAATATCGCGTTTTTCTACCAATGCACCTGAACGCCAACCACGGCCATTTTCGACCTGTTCATTGGCCAAAACTGTTTGATCGACAGGGTCCCAATTAACTGTCGAGAGTTTGCGATAAATTAACCCTTTTTTATACAGTTGCACGAATAACCATTGTTCCCAGTGGTAATACTCTGGAGTACAAGTGGCAAATTCACGATCCCAATCTATTGCCAAACCTAGTTTTTTCAATTGGTCGCGCATGTAGGCGATATTTTCAAAAGTCCATTTAGCAGGTGCAACCTGATGGGCAATAGCCGCGTTTTCAGCAGGTAAGCCAAACGCATCCCAACCCATAGGTTGTAATACGGTTTCGCCTTTTAAACGGTGGAAACGACTAATCACATCACCAATGGTGTAGTTACGCACGTGACCCATGTGCAGTTTGCCGCTTGGGTAAGGGAACATCGAGAGAATATAACGATGTGGACCTTCGACAGTGTCGGCAACTTTAAAGGCTTTGCGAGATTCCCAGTCATTCTGGACTTGAGGTTCAATCGCACTGGCTTGATATTCAGGGTCAATGTGAGTAGTCATAAGGTTAAATCAGGAATAAACGGTTAAAAAAAGTGTGTTGCACAGCATAGCGCAAAATGCAGCAAAAAGTGAATTTTGCGCGCTGGATTGTGCAGGAAAATTTAAGCAGCCATAATTTTGCAGGCTTAAAATTAGTAAACGGCGGGATTGGCGCGTTCTTGTTGTGCTTTATTCAAAGCATCATTGGCTTCACGTTGCTGCTGATCCATTACGGGAGTGGGAGCCGTATTGTTAGCATTTGCAGGCGTTGTGCCATTTGCGGGTGCTGTTGTGGCAGTTGTGGTTTGATTTGGAATGTTCGGTGCAGAATTTCTCCAGCCGTAGGTATCGACCTTTCCTTGTTTTTTTGCAGTTTTAGGTGGAGGTGTGGTGGTGTAATGCGTCGAACCTTTTGCATCGACCCATTTATAGTATTGTTTTGCAGATACCGCACTGGTGCCTAAAATTAACATCAAGCTTGCAGAAAGATAACTCAAGCGACGAACGTGGTTTTTCATTGTAAATGTCCTGAGTAAAGGTGCAAAAGCAGACCTGAATAAACTAAAGATGAAATTGTCTAAATTTTAGCAAGGATGTGTCAGGATGACAGCACTTTTAGGGGCTTTTTTACACGATAACCTGCGCTATTTGATGAAGAGCGAAACGGCTTTAAAAATAGTCGATACTCATGGTGCAGCATTCATTAAAAATGACGTCAAATTTAAAGCCAATTCATAAATAAACAATTTCTATTTTTTTTGACTTATTCTTTATTTTTATGATTTTGATATGAAAAATTTATAGAAAATAAGGCAAGTGTCTGAAATTATATGTTTTATATGGGAATATTGAATTTAAGTGAAAATTGTGAAGTACAGCACAAAGCTTAAAAAATGCACTGTTTATGAATAAAGCAGAAAAACCCGATTTTTAAACTTGACTTTAGTCGATGAAACTACAAAAATGCACACTTTAGTTTTATGTGCCTTAGATCGATCACCCTTCGAATAAGTGTCATGTCATGCAATGGGCAACTTCTCTAGCCGAGAAGCTGAACAAAGCTTATAAAATGTGTTTACCCCAACACGTTTTAGATCTCATATTGCTTATACGGTAATCAGATCGGAAATTTTTCCTATTGCCATGAAAACTATGAAATATGTGTGCTATAACAGTGCAGGAATTAATGAACAAAACACTGCAGGTGTCTCCCATTTTGCAGTGATAAGACTAGGGTGAATCACGTTGGAACTTTTATCTGGTGGTGAAATGCTCGTTCGCGCATTGGCGGACGAAGGCGTTGAGCATGTTTTTGGATACCCAGGCGGCGCAGTACTTCATATTTACGATGCGTTCTTTCAACAAGACAAAATTAATCATTACCTCGTGCGCCATGAGCAAGCTGCTGGTCATATGGCAGATGCCTACTCGCGCGTAACAGGTAAAACTGGTGTGGTGCTAGTGACTTCAGGTCCTGGTGCAACCAACACAGTAACTCCAATTGCAACTGCGTATATGGACTCAATCCCAATGGTGATTTTGTCTGGTCAGGTTGCAACACACTTAATTGGTGAAGATGCCTTCCAAGAAACCGATATGGTGGGTATTTCACGTCCGATTGTAAAACACAGTTTCCAAGTGCGTCATGCAAGTGAAATTCCTTCAGTGATTAAGAAGGCTTTCTATATTGCATCTTCAGGCCGTCCGGGTCCTGTTGTGGTTGATATTCCAAAGGATGCAACCAACCCAGCGGAAAAATTTGCTTACGAATATCCTGAAAAAGTGAAGATGCGTTCGTATCAGCCACCGCATCGTGGTCACTCAGGTCAAATTCGTAAAGCAATTGATGAATTGTTGAATGCAAAACGCCCTGTTATTTATTCAGGCGGTGGTGTTGTTCAAGGTAATGCATCGGAGCAATTGACTGAACTTGCACACATTTTAGGTTTCCCTGTAACCAATACATTGATGGGCTTGGGTGCGTTCCCGGGCAATGATCCACAATTTATTGGTATGTTGGGTATGCATGGTACCTATGAAGCCAATATGACCATGCACAATGCCGATGTAATTTTGTGTATTGGTGCGCGTTTTGATGACCGTGTAACCAATAATCCTGCAAAATTCTGTCCAAATGCCAAAGTGATTCATATTGATATCGACCCTGCGACGATTTCAAAAACCATCATGGCGCATATTCCAATTGTGGGCGCAGTTGAGCCTGTACTTCAGGAAATGCTAGTGCAGCTGAAACAGTTAAATGTTTCTAAGCCAAACCCAGAAGCAATTGCTGCGTGGTGGAATCAGATCAATGAATGGCGCAAAGTTCATGGTCTGAAATATGATAAGCCAACTGATGGCAGTATGAAGCCACAACAAGTAGTTGAAGCATTGGATAAAGTGACCAATGGTGATGCGATCATTACTTCTGACGTAGGTCAGCACCAAATGTTTGGCGCGAACTACTATAAGTATAAGCGTCCACGTCAATGGTTGAACTCTGGTGGTTTGGGTACGATGGGCGTAGGTTTGCCGTATGCAATGGCGGCTAAACTGGCTTATCCAGATCAACAAGTTGTTTGTATTACAGGTGAAGCATCAATTCAGATGTGTATCCAAGAGCTTTCAACTTGTAAGCAATATGGCTTAAACGTAAAAATCTTGTGCTTGAATAACCAAGCTTTAGGTATGGTTAAACAATGGCAAGACATGAACTATGAAGGTCGTCACTCTAGTTCTTATGTTGACTCATTGCCAGACTTCCCTAAATTGATGGAAGCATATGGTCATGTGGGTATTCAGATTAACCATGCCGATGAGCTTGAGTCTAAGCTTACAGAAGCAATGGCGATTAATGATAAATGTGTATTCATTAACGTAATGGTTGACCGTACAGAGCACGTTTATCCGATGCAAATTGCGGGTCAATCTATGAAAGATATGTGGTTAGGTAAAGGGGAGCGTACAGAATGAGACACATTATTTCCGTTCTCGTTGAAAACGAATCAGGTGCGCTTTCTCGTTTAGTGGGTTTATTTTCTCAGCGTGGTTATAACATTGAGACTTTAAACGTTGCACCAACCGAAGACCCAACGCTTTCACGTTTAACACTGACCACGTATGGTGATGATCATAAAATTGAGCAAATCACCAAGCAATTAAACAAATTGGTTGAAGTGGTAAAAGTGGTTGACTTGTCAGAAGGTCCACATATTGAGCGTGAATTGATGCTGATTAAAGTAAAAGCGTCAGGTGCTGCACGTGCCGAAATTAAACGCACAGCAGACATCTTCCGTGGACAAATTGTAGATGTTACACCGACCACTTATACTGTACAGCTTGCGGGTACAACTGAAAAACTTGACGGTTTTATTGATGCGATTGCAGAAAATACGATCTTAGAAGTTGTACGTTCAGGTGTATCTGGTATTGCGCGTGGCGAAAAAGTTTTAACCATTTAACTGAATTTAGTTAATTTTATTCATCGAATTCATTCCATCTCAAAGATGGAGAGCTTGCTCAAATGCTAAATAGACCTGCATTTGAGCAAGATAGGAATCCAAAGCATTTTAGCGGAGACAGCAATGCAAATTTTTTACGATAAAGACTGCGACTTATCTATCATCCAGTCTAAGAAAGTAGCAATCATTGGTTACGGTTCACAAGGTCACGCACATGCGCTTAACCTTAAAGATTCTGGTGTAGACGTAACTGTAGGTTTACGTGCTGGTTCTACTTCTTGGAAAAAAGCAGAAAATTCGGGTCTTAAAGTTGCTGAAGTTCCTGCTGCTGTAGCTCAAGCTGATGTTGTGATGATCTTGACTCCAGATGAGTTTCAATCACAACTTTATCGTGACGTAATCGAGCCAAACATCAAACAAGGCGCGACACTTGCATTTGCACACGGTTTCTCGGTTCTTTACAACCAAGTTGTTCCACGTGCTGACTTAGACGTAATTATGGTTGCACCTAAAGCACCAGGTCACACCGTACGTTCTGAATTCCAACGTGGTTCAGGTGTTCCTGATCTTATCGCGATTCATCAAGATGCTTCTGGTAATGCACGTAACGTTGCACTTTCTTACGCTTCAGGTGTAGGTGGTGGTCGTACAGGTATCATCGAAACTTCTTTCCGTGAAGAAACTGAAACTGACTTATTTGGTGAGCAAGCAGTTCTTTGTGGTGGTGCTGTTGAATTGGTTAAAATGGGCTTCGAAACTCTTGTTGAAGCTGGTTATGCACCAGAAATGGCTTACTTCGAATGCTTACACGAGCTTAAATTGATCGTTGACTTGATGTTCGAAGGCGGTATCGCTGACATGAACTATTCAGTATCTAACAACGCTGAATATGGCGAGTATGTAACGGGTACTGAAGTGATTAACGAACAATCACGTGAAGCAATGCGCAATGCACTTAAACGTATTCAATCTGGTGAATATGCGAAAATGTTCATCCAAGAAGGTGCGTTGAACTACCCATCAATGACTGCTCGTCGTCGTCAAAACGCGGCTCACGGTATTGAAGTAACGGGTAACAAGTTACGTGCGATGATGCCTTGGATCCAAGCAAACAAAATCGTAGACAAAGAGAAAAACTAAGTTTTAGTTTAATCTTTAAAAAACCCTTATTGTATATAAGGGTTTTTTTATGAGTGAAGTAAAGGATGTTACGTGCCTTGCGCTTCGCTCAGAACTGTGTTTTCACTCCTTGCGCTGTAAGCGTCAGCTGAACCCCATGCCTATTTTTTAATTTGAGTTGGATTTCCAGCGATGTGGCGTAATTCTTCTATTTGGGTCGCTTTATGCGTCGGCAGCCTTTTCAGCACATCACTTAAATAGGCATACGGATCCAAGCCATTCAGCTTTGCTGACTGGATTAAAGTCATGATATTCGCCGCTCGCTGGCCGCTGCGCAGCGAGCCAGCAAACAGCCAGTTCTTGCGCCCTAAGGCCCAAGGTCGCATTTGATTCTCTACCCAATTATTGCAAATCGGTAGATTGCCATCATCCAAATAGCGGATTAAAGCTGGCCAACGCTTCAGAGTGTAATTGATGGCCTTGGCGGTGGGAGAACTCGATGGCACCGTCAGATGATGTTGGTTGAGCCATTCATATAGTTGTTGCATCACCGGTTGGCTATGCTGTTGTCGGTATTCGCGGCGGTCTTCCGCTGTACCATCCGTCTTTTTCCTGAGTTCTGCTTCTATGGCATACAGTTTCTGAATCAGCACTAATGCCTGTTCAGCGACCTGACTTTTCCCGGTCACATGCAGTTCATGGAATTTACTGTTAGCGGCAATGTAAAAATGACCCCCCAACAGCATTTGAAAATTGACCCCCTTGGTTAATATAGTGGTCTTTTTGGACTGCTCAACATGTTAACTTTGGAGCAAGCAGTGACAATCCAAATACTTCATCAACAAGGTCAATCTATTAAGGCAATTTGAACCGTACCGGGTTTGTCGGAGACTCAATATTCTGAGAGACTATTCCGATGAAAAAACCAAACTATACCCCCGAAATTAGAGAAAGAGCGGTTCAATTACTCATTGAATCTGAAAAGGCGGATTCAAGCCCTGTGACAGTTCAATGAAGTTTATATTTCGAGTCATTGAGGATATGTAGCTTTGCTTACTTTAAATGCTTTGATCTAGTAAAATGATGCTATTCGTGCTTTAGATCTGGTGGGTGAATATGCATATTTTATATGTGAGCGATGGTAAGGCAGGTCATCGCTCTCAAGCATTGGGTCTTTTTAAGGCAATGCAAAAGCAAACAAATATTGAGCTAACTTTTGAAGAAATTTCAATTGATCATTTACCACTGTTGAGTTTATTGACCGCATATAAAAAACAAAAACATGCTGCAGTATCGCAGCCACCTGATTATATTGTTGGGGTAGGCAGTCATACGCAATTACGTGTTTTATTGATGGGCAAAGTTTTTCCATGTGCGAAAACTGTCATTTTAATGAAACCCAATTTTCCATTATCTTGGTTTGATCATGTGGTTATTCCTGAACATGATGGTGTGCTAGAGCGGGAAAATGTGATTGTTACACAAGGTGCGCTGAATCCAATTGAAAATGAGCAGCGACACATTCCAAACCGTATTTTGATTGCATTAGGTGGTTCATCTAAACGGCATCTTTGGAATGCAGATAAGGTATTGTCTGCGATTGAACAGATTGTGCTGCAGAATAAGCAGTGTGAGATTATTTTGACGAGTTCTAGGCGTACACCTGCTGATTTTTTAGTGACATTGGCTCAGCAAAGTTTTGCTTCACAACTGCAAATTTTTCCAGTTGAACAAACGCCGCAGGGCTGGATTTTTGAAGAAATGCAAAAAGCGGAAGCTGTATGGGTGACTGAAGATAGTGTGTCTATGATATATGAGGCACTCACCGCAGGTTGTAAAGTCGGGCTTATTCAGATAGATCGAGCGAAAGAGGATCGGATTACGCGTTCGGTACAGCATTTGGTTGATCAAAAGCTTGTATCGAATGCTAGACAAATTGCTGAATTATATTCTACGACTGCTTTTAAAGAAGCAGAGCGTGTGGCAACATATCTTTTAATCAAGTAGCTGTGATTTAATCGTGATTTATATTCTGATTGTTTTATTTATCTTGTTGTTCGCATTCAGTTATAAGTACGCATGGTGGAAGCCAGCAGTAGATTGGAATAGACCACGAATTTTAATGTATCACATGGTACGTGAGCACATTGATGGTGCAAAATTTAATAAATTACGAGTTAGGCCCACTGAGTTTGAAAAGCAAATAGCATGGCTAAAAGCAGAAGGTTTTAACTTTGTAACTATGCAGGAATTACAAGATCATTGGGGGAGGCATCCTGCAAAAACTGTTGCAATCACTTTTGATGATGGTTATTTAGATAACTTGGAAAATGCTTTTCCAATTTTAGAAAAATACCAAGCCAAAGCGACTATTTATGTAGTGGTAGACCGACATGATCGAGATTGGTCAACCTACAAAAAAGCACATCATAATAGTGGTGAACTTGCCCGTGAGCCTAAATTAAATGATGAACAAGTCAAATTGTTATCAAATTCCGGTTTGATAGAAATTGGTTCACATACAATGACCCATGCGAATCTTGCAAAGTTGGATGATATTGAATGCTTAGATGAGTTAACTCAATCCAAGCAATCACTTGAAGATTTGATTCATCGCTCTGTAAATAGTTTTGCATATCCATTTGGTATTTATTCCGCGCGTGATGTAAGTTTGGCACAGCAGGCAGGATATACCAATGCAGTAACAACGCAAGAAGGCATAGATGGGAAAATGCCTGACTTTATGCAATTACAAAGGATTAAAATTAGTGGGAAAGATTCGATGTTGGCAGTGAAATTGCGTTTGAAGTTAGGTAAGCGGGCATAAAAAAGACTCTTTTTGAGAGTCTTTTTTTTCATTATTTGAGCTGATGCAAAGGAGGGAGCTGATTTAATTGAAAAGCTTTCATTTTTGCCATAGTATTTTTAGCACTTATTAAAATAAAAATAAAAATGAGTAGGATTAGGGTGTTCACAAGGGCGCCGATAATAGAGCTATAGGTGAAAATGAATGAAAATACAGCCAAAATGATGCCTGTTATACTCAGGGTATGAAGTGTTTTTAAGATTTTATGAATTCGTTTCTGCGCCTTTAAATGTAAATAAGCTACATTCAGAGGTGAAAGCAGCTGAGCGTCGTAATAATGCTGATGGGACTTATATAAATTCAAATATGCTTTATGGACTGTGAGTTTATCTCTACTCATGAGATCCGTTAAGCTTGAGCCATTATTGTGCTTACGGTAAAAAAATAGATATTCAGGGATGATATAAACTTCAGCGTTTACTTCTGCAACACGTAAATAAAGATCCCAGTCTTCGCAAACTTTCAGACTTGTGTTGTAGCCGTTAACTTGCGAAAAATACTGTTTTTTGACTGAAATAATGGAAGGGAAAAGGCTGTTGTGATAGTAAAAATTTTCAAGCTTAAATGGCTTGATTTTGGTTTTATCAGTTGAACGTCCAAATTCAGTCACATAGCAAGCAACCATGGAGCTTTCTGGGTGATCTTGAAAAGCTTGTACCACTTTAGCAACATAATTTTCGGCGATTAAGTCATCTGCATCTAAGAAAACTAAAACTTCTCCAGCAGCATGCTGTACTGCAAAATTTCGTGCACAAGCTACCCCTTGGTTTATTTGCCGAAGGTATTTAACTTGGCCGCTATCGATATGTGCTTTGATAACCGTAGAAATCTCAGGCGTTGAACCATCATCGATAATGATATGCTCAATGCGGGAGTAGGTTTGTTTTTGTACAGATTCAATTGTTTCAATAATTGTGTCGTGATTATTGAAACAAGGTGTAATGATTGAGACGACAGGCTGATCCATTTTAGAAACACTTTAAAATAAGAGCTGAAAAGTTAACTGGGTTTTCTTACATGGTCTAATTTTTCAAAATACGATTTTAACTGCGAGTTGCGTTTATTCCATGTATTTTCAGGGTTCATTTTTCCTACGACATAGTTCATAAACTCAAAAAAAGATTTTCTATTTCTAAATTTTAAACTTTTCCAATAAGTTGAAAGCGCTTTTTGCTTTAATTTCAGCTGCTGGCCTGATGTTAATTGATTTGAGTTTAAGAAATCATAAATTGTCATGAATGTATCATGATGCTGTTGATTCAGGTTTTGAGAAAGCCGGTTATTGCCTCGGATCGTTTTGGTTTCTTCTTGATCTAAAATTACAAATACAGTTGGTGTTTCAGTAAAAGCGAGCTTATTTGCGGCACGTCCTAATTGCAGAGATAGAGATTCATCTTGAATAAATAACGAGGGGTTACAGCCGCCTGAATTGCTCCAAACAGACTTCGAGCACATGACGCACATTTCCATAATATTATGTTGAATAATGAAAGTCAGTGGATCATTGCTGATTGTAATATCCATATGAGGGTGCTGCTGAAGCACATCTAAATTGTGAGTTTTGACTTTATTGCCGTAAAATAAATCACAATCATTCGTTTGCAGCAGGCTGGCAATATCTTTTAGCCGGTTTGGTACCAAAACATCATCAGCATCCATAAAGAAAATGTAATCGCCTTGAGCCAGATTGCCGCCTTGATTCAGCCTGCGTGCAGGGCCTTCATTTGTGCTGTTTTGAACAATTTTTACTTTTGGAAAATACTGTTCTTCAAGCTGTTTAGAAAAAGCTGGCCAGTTTGGATCAGTTGAGCAGTCATCAACCACAATGATCTCTGTCAATTCTGGAAGTTCTGGGTTTAATGACTCAATTGTCCGCTGTAATAATACTCCCTTATTGAAGTGGGTGAGGACGACTGAAATGCTAAGTGAAGGCATGCTGTTAATTCACTTGTTTGTATTTGATGGTTCTATTTAACCATAGAAATAATTGTTTAAGTTTGCCGGTAAAGCTATTGCAGGCTAAAAATTGTATTTGTACGTATTGAATATTATATTTTCGGCAGAAATACATCCGATGATGCCCTTGATGTAATTTATCTTTAACACCTAAGCCGCGGCATAGCATAATCATCATGGGATGATTTTTATCATAGCCATGCTGTTTAAAAGATTCATCAATTTGATTAAAGCGGGAAGAACGCTGATCTTTGGGGACGCCCCATTTATTTCGATCACTATAGTTGTAAGCCGTTTCTTCAGATTTGATATTGCGTTCCAGCTTATTATCAATGATATCTGATAATTGAATTTCATAGCTGAAAGTTGAAAAGTCCTGATATTTTTTACGAATAGGCTTTAAAAGTGCTAAAGCATGTAATTGCGGGGCTCTTTGTTCAAAAACAATGCGGGTGGGATAGTGGGTTAATCCATCTTGTTGTGCTTGGATGAGTGTTTCACGGCCAAAGGCTAATTGGTCTGGAATACTTTTCTTTTCTTGGCCTATAAATAAAACGGCATCATCGGCATATAGATTGTTAAATGAGGCAGCAAAGTAAGCATCTGACAGCACCAGCAATTCCTCAATTTTAATATGATAAATGTCTGAGGAGTAAGCAAGCTTGGTCATGGATGAAATCTTCATTTTGGGTATAGCAAGAAAATATGATAGGAGATATTGCCAAAAAAATCTATGAAGCTGATGAAATGAGCTCAGGCTTCCTGATAAAATCATTTTTTTATAAAATGGTTGGCTGCACTTGCAAAAGTATCTGATTAGTATTGAGAAAGAAGGCAGTCCTCGATTGCAAAACTTTTTTGCACAAGAGACTTTTCAAGCTATGAAGAGTGATTTTGTGATTAAAGGTGTGAGAGGTGCTGATCTACAGACGGCTGAATATTTTCGGCTGGGCGTATTAGGTAAAGAGCGTCCGTTATCACCTGGTGAGCTAGGGTGTACTTTATCTCATCTAGCCGCTTATAAAGATTTTCTTTCCAGCGACGATCAGCTGGCTGTTTTCTTTGAAGATGATGCAATTCAAAATCAGTTTTATGACTTAAATGAGTTGGAACGAAAGGTAAAAGAATTGCAGCTGCCATCAGGTTTTCTTTTAAGTCTCGGCGGAATTCAGCTGCCTTATAGTCGAAAAGTTAAAGGGCATTTGTTAAAAGATAAGTTGTTTGAACAGCCTATTTTAAAAATTCATCCATTTTTTTATAAAAATTTATCTTCGACTTATGCATATATGATTGATCGCCAAATGGCGGAAGTGTTGGTTGATTTTCATCAGACACCTCAAGGCTGTGATCATTGGGAAGGGCTTGCTACGTTAAATCCTATTCCCGCTTTATATGCCTCAAATTTATTTGAACATCCGCCTATTACTGGCGAGAATAGCCATAGTTATATCGAGGCAGAACGCCAGAATTTGTTGTCTCAAGAAGGTAGCAAGCAAGGAGTTTTTTATAAATTAAAAAACTCCTTGCTTAAAAAAATTTTAAAATGGGTTTTACAAGCCTATTAAATAAAGCTAACTGACAAGATTAATATAATTAATCTTGTAGGCTTTTATGTATGTAAATAAATTAGTTTATATTTGTATTTTTTCACATTATAAGTTTTTACAAGTAACTTATAATTGTTAGAAGTTTTAATGGTGATTTAGGATGTCAGAAAAATTAGCAGTAATTCATGCTTTGTGGGTGGGGCGAAAGCTTGGAATGCTTTCTAGATGTTGTTTACGCTCTTTTGTAATGAGAGGGCATGAGGTACATCTACATGTTTATGAGGATATTGAAGATGTTCCAGAAGGTGTAAAGTGTGTGGATGCGAATAAAATTATTCCTAAAAATAAAATCATAAAGCATAATGAAACAGGGAGTTATGCACTATTTTCTGATATTTTTCGTTATGAGTTGATGCGTAAAGTAGATGGTATTTATGTTGACTGTGATGTTTATTGTTTAAAACCATTATCTATTCCAGAACATGGTTATGTTTTAGGTTTTGAGGATGATGAGTGGATCAATGGTGCAATTTTGCGTATCCCTCCTAAAAGTGAGTTAATAGAAAGTTTATTAACGGCAGCATATGATCCTTTTTTTGTACCACCTTGGTTTAAAAACAAAATAAGATTAAAGCTCAAAGTAAAAAAAATATTTGGAGCTGGAAGAAGTATATCTGATATGCCTTGGGGAGTGATTGGTCCAAAAGCAATTACCTATTATGTGAAAAAATTAGGTTTAACGAAATTTGTACAGCCTATAGATGTATTTTATCCCTTGCACTATCAATGTATTAGTCAATTATGGGACCCTGAGTTATCTGTACAGGATATTACGACTTCAAGAACATTAGGTATCCATTTATATAATGAAATGTTAAGAGGGCTTGATTTAAATACTATTGATCAAAGATCTATATTGGCAAGGTTATTAAGAAATGAGATATAAATAACTTTTTTTGTACTAATTTTTCGAAAAATATATAAATTTTAGGAATTTGAAGTTTATGTCAAATATTAAGTTGTCTATTGTTATTCCAATATTTGGAGTTGAACTTTATATTCAGGATTTCATTGACTCTCTATTCTATCAATTAAATGAAAGTGTGGAGTGTATTTTTATCAATGATGGTTCTAAAGATAAGTCTATAGATATTTTACAAAATAATATTTTAAACTTTTATTTAGAGGAGAATATTTTTGTTTTTAATCAGAAAAATCAGGGTGTTAGTGTTGCGAGAAATTTTGGACTAGAAAAGGTAAGAGGGGATTTTGTTACTTTTCTTGATCCAGATGATTATGTATCTGAAGATTATATTAAAAGTTTGCTTAGAATTATTGATAAACACAGTGAGAATCTTGATATTATTCACTTTAATGCAGAGGTGGTTGGGCTTGATAAAAGCCTTGTAAAGCTAAATTATGTTGATAAAACTAATTTTTATCAAATAGATAGTGATTCTTTAGTTCAGATTTTTGCAAAAAATTCGTGGCAACCTTGGTTAAGGGTTTTTAAAAGAGATTTATTGGTTGGGTTTAAGTTTCCTACTGGCTATATATTTGAAGATCTTTTATCTTTTCCGTTTATATATAATTTGGATATGAATATTTTTGAGTTAAATGACGAGCTAGTATATTACAGGCTTAATAGCGGTAGTTTAACTGCGAAAGTAAATGAAAGCTTTATGAATAGTCTCTCATATGGTATTGATTTATATAGGAAGTACAGAGAGGTAGAGAGGTATAGGGAAATATATATTCATCTATTGAATATAATGTATACTATAAAGATGAAGCAGAGTCTAAATGAGTTTTTTGGTTTTTATAATTTATATAAAAATGATTTATACTTTATTAAAGAGAATGTTATAGCGAGATCCTTCAAAGAAAGATTTAAATATTCTTATCCTCGAATTTTTTATCTCTATAAAAAGAAATTAGGGATTAAAAAATAATTTGAATGTAAGTAATTTTATAAATTTCTATTCCTTATCCGCATTGCCTTTCAGTACCATATAAATCAGCCCCACAAAAATCACAAATGCGCCGCCAATAGAACTTAAGCTAAAGTACAAAATGCGGTCATTGGTGTCTAAGGCAAACAGGTTATTGGCCAAAATGTAACGCATGAATAACCATTGAGCGACAGCAAATACAATTAGCATAATGCCACGATTACGAACTGCAGGACGCATAGCCATAGTAACGTTCAACTTAAAATTCAAAACGAAGCGCTATTATGCCACTAGCTAGACCATATCTCAATTCATAAAAAAACCCTGCAAATTTGCAGGGTTCTTCTCACATTCTCAAAACTTATTCTTGAGATTCTGCTTTTGGTTTTTCACGTAAACGAATACCCAAATCACGCAATTGAGTCGCTTCAACTGGTGCAGGTGCTTGAGTCAATGGACATTCAGCTGTCTTGGTTTTCGGGAAGGCAATTACATCACGAATAGACGATGCACCTGTCATCAACATCACCAAACGGTCTAAACCAAATGCCAAACCACCGTGCGGAGGCGCACCGTATTTCAACGCATTCAGTAAGAAGCTGAATTTCTCTTCGGCTTCTTCTTCTTCAATACCTAAAGCTTCAAAAATCGCTTTTTGCATTTCTAGAGTATAAATACGCAGTGAACCACCACCAATTTCGGTACCGTTCAATACCATGTCATACGCAACAGATAAAGCTTCACCTGGGTTGCTCTTCACATCTTCAACGCTTGATTTTGGTAAAGTGAATGGGTGATGCACAGAGGTCCATTTACCATCATCTGTTTCTTCAAACATTGGGAAGTCAACTACCCAAAGCGGTGCCCATTCGCAAGTTGCAAGGTTTAAATCGTGACCAATTTTCACACGAAGAGCGCCCATTGCATCGTTTACCACTTTGGCTTTATCTGCACCAAAGAATACGATGTCGCCATTTTCAGCGCCTACACGTTTTAATAGATCAAGCACGATTGGCTCAATAAATTTCACGATTGGAGATTGTAAGCCTTCAATGCCTTTTTCAAGTTCATTGACTTTAATGTAAGCCAAACCTTTTGCACCGTAGATGCCAACATATTTGGTGTATTCATCAATTGCGCTACGTGGCAATGAGCCTGCGCCAGGTACGCGAAGGGCAACAATACGACCTTTAGGGTCTTTCGCAGGGCCAGCAAATACTTTGAACTCAACGTCTTGCATTAAGTCTGCAACGTCTACCAGTTTCAGTGGAATACGTAAGTCTGGTTTGTCAGACGCATAATCACGCATTGCTTCTGAATACGGCATACGTTGGAATTTGTCGAATTTCACGCTTAGAAGTTCATCGAACATCTTCACGGTCATGCCTTCCATCAAATCCATAATGTCATCGTCACTCATGAACGATGTTTCAATGTCGATTTGGGTAAATTCAGGCTGACGGTCTGCACGCAAGTCTTCATCACGGAAACATTTTGCGATTTGGTAATAACGGTCAATACCACCCACCATCAACAATTGTTTAAATAATTGTGGCGATTGTGGCAGTGCATAGAAGCTACCGTTAGATACACGGCTTGGCACTAAATAGTCACGTGCGCCTTCTGGGGTAGCACGTGTCAAAATTGGGGTTTCAACATCCAAGAAACCATGGTCGTCTAAATAGTTACGAATTAGGTTGGTGACTTTAGAACGGAAACGTAAGCGATCTAACATTTCTGGACGACGGATGTCCAAGAAACGGTATTTCAAACGAATTTCTTCTGAAATGTTGGTATTTTCGTCGTTCAATGGGAACGGAGGCGTTTCAGATGCTGCAAGAACTTCAATTTCCTTGCCTAAAACTTCAATTTGTCCACTGACCATATTGGCATTTTCTGTGCCTGCATAGCGACGACGTACACGACCTGTAATTTTTAATACAAATTCTGAACGTGCTTTGTCTGCAGTTGCAAATGCTTCTGGAGTGTCTGGGTCAATCACGACTTGCACAAGACCATCACGGTCACGCATATCTAGGAAGATCACACCACCGTGGTCACGACGACGGTGTACCCAACCACACAGGGTCACGGTTTGATCAATTTGAGCTTCGGTTAAAGAACCGCAATAATGAGTTCGCATCATAGCGTTAAAAATCCAACTATATGGGTTAAGGAAGCGAATACGTAAACAGCGCACCGCCTTTAGCAAAGGTAGGATTATGCCTCTTTGGGCATGTGGCGACAAGAACCTGCTGCAAAAACAGTGGGTTTTTAGCGGGAATCTGCTTGAAACTGAAGAATGTAAGCAGAAGAAGACAGAAGTAGGGCGATAGAGCGTTTATTCCATCCGCCCTTGAAAATCTAAAAACAAAAATAACAGGCAGCCCAAACTCAACATAAGTAACGTACCTTGGCTAAACTCATTGATGGCACGTCCCGTAAAATAATATAGTTCGGCTTGCCAAGTCGCATCGGGGATATAACGCGCATAATCCCAAAGTGAAAAACCACCACATACAATCGACAAGATAATTAGGCCGATGGCATAAACGCGAATTTTAGTGCTTACAGAACTGACCTGTCGATGCTTGCGATAATAATGCAGGCTCATACATAACAAAAAAGGCAGCGCCAAAATAGAACTGCCAATTTGCAGTATGCGATGCATCGGATAAATACCTGTGCCTAATTGTACCGATTGCGCTAAAAAATCCTGAAAGGCAAAACTACGAAAGTCGTGATGGGTTAAACCATCCCAAATTAAATGGGTGGCATTGCCAATCAGTAAGGCCAGAATCAAGCCACATACAAACCCAAGTACAGATTTTATCGTGTTTAGATTTAACGGGTGATGCACGCCCACAAAGCGATACAATGCAGGGCGATAGAGTAAATACCACAGCGCACAAAAGACAAGACCCAATAATAAATTTGGATACAGCAATGCTGACCATAAATGTGGAGTGGGATCATGACGCAAAGTAAACAGACGGTGTAAATCTGGCAACATCGTACCTATAGCGAGTGCAGCGATAGGCAGACGTTGTCCTGAAAGCTTGGCGAGTGGTGGGGCAAGTACCGCATGTGAGAGCGTAAAGGGCATACCAATTCAAAGTAAATAATATAAAAAATCAGAATAAATTGTGATGAATAGCTTAATTGAGAATACAGAGGAACAATGTTTTTTATTGCAATGTTAATGAAATGTTATATTATAACATCAATTATTTTTGCTAATTTGAGCATGGGTCATGTCGTTCCATAAAAATTTAATAACACTTTCCATTTTTTCAGTGCTGACACCTGCAGCATTTGCCAATACTGAAAGCAGTAGTACACAACTGGAAACTATTCAGCTACAAGCACATCCTTTGGTGCAAACTGCAGCAGATTTTGCAGTAGCAGATCATGTGATTGATCAGAAAACGTTGGCAGAGCGGAGTACCACTATAGGTGATGCGATGGCAGATGAGCTAGGCGTATATTCCAATCAATATGGCTCAGGCTCTAGCCGCCCTGTGATTCGTGGACAAGATGGCCCACGGGTTAAAGTGCTGCAACATGCTTCAGAAACTGCCGATGTTTCTACACTTTCACCTGACCATGCCATCACTGTAGATCCGATTTTAGCCAAACAAGTTGAAATTATTCGTGGCCCATCAACATTACTTTATGGTGCAGGAACGGTTGGTGGCTTAGTTAATGTGACCGATCAAAAAATTCCAACTCAAATGCCAAATAATGGTTTAGAAGGACAGGTAGGTTTACGTTACAACACAGGTAGCGATGAAAAGCTAGTGAGTGCGGGGGTAACTGCAGCACTCAGTGATCAATTTGCGCTGCGTATTGAAGGTTCAAAACGTAAAGCCAATGATTACATTACCCCAAACTATTGGGTAGAGCATCATCATACAGAAGTACATGTTGAACCAGATGGCTCAACCCATACACATGAACATGAAGAGCTTGTAAAAGAACGCCGCGTGGGCAATACCTTTGCCGAAGGTCAAACGGTGAATATTGGTGGCTCATGGATTCATGATCGTGGTTTTGTGGGCGTGTCATATAGTAATCGTCAGGATAAATATGGGTTGCCAGGGCATAGCCATGAATATCATGGTTGTGTATTGCATGATGATCATTTTCATGGTTGCCCAACGCCTAATTCAAATGCTGTTGAAGAACATGCACATAGTGGCCCATGGGTAGATTTAGAATCACATCGTTATGATTTGCGTACCGAACTTGATCAGCCCTTTGCAGGCTTTGATAAACTGCGTGCGCACGCCAGCTTTACTGATTATGAACATGATGAACTGGAAGAAAATAAAGTCATCAGTAACTTTAAAAGCAAAGGTTATGATGCACGTTTAGAATTGGTGCACAAACCCCTTGCAGGTTGGGAAGGTGTGTTTGGTACACAGTATAGTCAGCAAAAAATTGATTTAACTGGACAAGTTGAACAACACGGCAATCATTCTCATGAAACCGTGCCTATTCCTGATACCAAAACTCAAAAATATAGTTTATTCGGTTTAGAGCATAAACAATTTGGCGATGTGCATGTTGAACTCGGTGCACGGGTTGAACATCAAAAAGTGGATGTTGATTCCCGTCGTCTGAAAGATTACTCAGATACAGGTGTATCTGCTTCTGCAGCAGCCAATTGGCAGTTTGCACCGAACTATAAACTATCCCTTACAGGCTCACACCAACAGCGTTTACCGTTGGCACAAGAGCTTTATGCTAACGGCATTCACTTTGCAACCAACACCTATGAGCGTGGTAATGCGAATTTAGATGTCGAGAAATCGAATAATTTAGAACTTGGTTTACACTACGAAGCCGATAAACTTGATTATTCGCTGCACGTATATCACAACTGGTTTGATAATTATATTTATGGTGCAACTACTGACCATAAGGAAACTTTCCGTTTAATTGATTATCAACAAGACAAAGCCAAGTTTTATGGCACAGAAGCCAAGCTAGGTTATCAGATCAGCCCAGATTATAAACTCAGTGTATTTGGTGATTATGTCCGTGGTGAGATTGACAATCAAAATGCACCACGTGTACCTGCAGGGCGTTTGGGGACTAAAGTGGATGCCAACTTTGCCGATGGTTGGTCGGGTATGGCGGAATATTATCGTGTCTTCAAACAAGACAAGGTTGCTTATTTAGAGCAAGAAACAGCAGGCTATAATATGGTCAATGTTGGTGTGGCTTATGCGGGCAACTATGCCAACAAACAAGATTACCGTGTGTATTTTAAAGCCAACAACTTGCTCGATGATGAAGTGTATTCACATACATCGTTCTTGTCGAATATTCCACAAGTGGGTCGTAACTTTACAGTCGGCGTGGAATTTGGCTTCTAAAATTCAATTTGCCTTGAGCAGGATGTCTGCGTGAAAACACAGAAATCCTCTTGAAAATCCAAACAATTAAACCTAGTCTGAGCGCATCGGACTAGGTTTTTTGTTATGCGTATCTTTCAGCGAATTCATCAAAAATTGAATTGGTCGCCTCGGGCGTATGTGGGACTTATTATAAGTTTTCTGGCTTTAGGTTATTTGGCGTCTGCGACCTACCACAGCTTAAAACCATTACCCGAAGGGCTGAATTACACTGGAAAATTACGTCATGCGCCTATTAAATTTATTGCCGATCAGACCTATATCGACGCGCAAGGTGTTCAGCAACAACAGCATCAAATTTTTAATGAAATTTTAGAGCTGGTTGATGCAGCACAAAGCACCATTGTATTGGATATGTTCTTGTTTAATCCTGAAGTGGGAACATCTAAACAGCAGCATCAGCCACTGACACAGCAACTCACCGATGCTTTAATTCATAAACGTCAGCTGCAGCCAAATATTGAAATCAAAGTCATTACCGATCCCATTAATTCGGTATATGGCGGCATCGCGCCTGAGCATTATCGTCAATTGCGTCAGGCGGGCATTGATGTGATTGAAACAGATTTAACCCCGCTGCGCGCATCGAATCCTTTGTGGTCGGGTTTTTGGTATTTCTGCTGTCAGGGTATTCCAAATAATGCCGAAAAGGGCTGGCTGCCAAGTCCGTTCGGTAAAGATAAAATTACCTTGCGCAGTTATTTCAGCTTGCTTAATTTTAAAGCCAACCATCGTAAAACCATGGTGGTCGATACCGCCGAAGGCTGGAAAGCATTGGTCACGTCGTTTAATCCACATGATGGCAGTTCACGTCATTCTAACAGCGCTTTATTGGTGACGGGCAATACCGCAGTAGATGTGTTGCAAACAGAACAAGCCGTCGCGCGTATGTCGCAGGGCAATCTGTCTGGGGTGATTGTGGGGGAGTTTGAGGCAGATTCGTCTTATCCTCAAGTGCAAGTCCTCACTGAACAAGCCATTTTAGAGGGCAGTTTGACACTGATTCGGCAGACCAAAGCGCAAGAACATCTGGATTTGGCGATGTTCTATTTATCGGAGCGACAAATCATCAAGGCACTGATTGCTGCACAGCAACGTGGCGTACAGGTGCGGGTATTACTCGACCCGAATAAAGATGCTTTTGGACGTGAAAAAAATGGCATTCCGAACCGACAGGTGGCGGCAGAATTACATGCTGCAGGGGTGAAGGTACGTTGGTGTAATACCCAAGGTGAGCAATGCCACAATAAAATGCTGATGAAATCGAATGCCACACAGGCTGAGTTGATTTTAGGTTCTGCTAATTTCACCGCACGTAATTTAAAAAACTATAATTTAGAAAGCAACTTGCGTGTGGTCGGACAGGTGCAAGACCCTGTATTTCAGGATGCTCAACACTATTTTAATACCGCATGGTCAAACCTTGAGGGTAAAAATATGAGTGTGGATTATGCGGTTTATGCCGATGAGTCGAAGTGGAAATATGCGCTGTATCGCTTTATGGAATGGAGTGGTTTATCGACATTTTAGTTTCCCTCATCCCGACCTTCTCCCTGAGGGAGAAGGGGGTGTCAGAACCTAATATTACTTCTCGGGATTTGGCGGCACCATTTCATCCAAATCTTTATCACTCATTTGATCTAACTCGGCAATATCGGTTTTGATTTTCCATTGTGCTTCATCATCCACAGGATTCGGTAAACGCGCTTCTAACCAATCACAAACCACATCTGGGCTAAATTCTGGATGGTTGCATTGAATTACCCACGATAAAAAATCTTTGGCTTCACCATTCATATACGGTGGCGGTGAAACAGGTAAGAATTGAGTCGGCAAGCGCTCATCTCTGGAAATATAATTCAGCACATGTCCCAATTCCTGCACAGTTTGCCATGCTAACGGATGTTCTACATCAATTTGAAATTTGAACCACCATGCATGCTGACCGTCTGAACCATAAGCGTCTACACGGGCTTGCTGTACACTCGGAACTTTGCAGAAAAACTGATGAAGGCGGTCAAAATTTAATTCAGGCACGAGGTTTCATCCAATTTCAAAAAAAATGTATCTTAGCATAGGGGTTGGAGATATTTCATAAATGGCGAGCCGTGTCGGTGAAATCTGCGGAGACGAAAGTTTAAAATTGCTGATTTTTTATTCATTGTTTATCCTTAATTTGAGCTTAGAATAAAAATATGAAAATAGGAGTGCTAGATATGAAAGTGGCGATTTTAACTGCATTGAGTGGCATGCTATTTTTAGGTGTGTCGATGCAGAGCTTGGCCGAAACCAATCGCTGGGCAGGATATACAGGCGTCAATACACAGCGTGATCAGCATCGTCCTTATTCGCCACAACATCGTCCTACTTATCCGCAGCATCGACCTTATCATTCACAGCAACCCTATTCCTATTCACCACATTATCCATACCATCAACGACCTGTACCGCAGTGGGGGCAGCCCACGATTCGTAGTGGCATCAATATTCAATACAATGCGCCAAGTACTGTGCAATATAACCACCAAAGTTACAGTTGGGTAAATGGTGAGCCAAGTAGCGCACATATTGAAAGTTCGACCTATCGTGTGGTGACCGACTGGCAACATTTAGGTTTACCTGCTCCGCCACGAGGCATGTATTGGATTTTTGAACATGGGCGTTATATGTTGGTGGCAAATCGTTGAGAAAAAAGTGAAATCATAGAGATCAATGCTTCTAGATATTGAGTATCTAGAAGCATTTTTTTGACCTATTTTAGATTTTTACGCCAATTCATCATCTTCTGGGCGAGGGGTTTTGCCTTGTGCTAAAGGCTTTTCACTGTGCTTGTCTCGAATAACGGAAGGGTAATGCCAAGATGCAAAACGCACCACTAAAATTGCAGCGGATAAAATTAAAATTGAACCAGTAATAATCACTAAATCGAGATCAGCTTTATGGTCGTGTTGAATATCTGAAATTAGCAAACGGGTTAGTGCGGTAATGGCAATATAAATTAAAAAACGCACAGGCATGTGATTGGTTTTAAAATAAATACCAACCATTGCACCTAGTTCTAAATAGATAAAAAGTAATAAGATGTCATCAATAGTGGCATATTGTTTGATGGTGAAAATATCAATTACCGTATGTCCAGCAGACCAAATGACCATACAGCCAATGATAAAGAGCGCAAGATAATGAAAACTTTCTACAGCCCAATTGCCATATTTGTCTAATAGGCTTTCAACTGCTTGAATATTTTTATCTATTTTTGAACGACGTACTGCCATTTTCACCTCCTGTTTAAGTATGGATATTCAGACTTCAACAAAGGTGATGCAAATTTCATGCACAAATTAGAATAGGTATATAAAATTTAGTATAAAAAAACGCCTGATGATTCAGGCGTTTTTGCGATACTGTATTAATTAAGACTGGTTGGTGAAGTAATCTTCACTGAAGTTCATTACCACTTCTGCACCCGCTTTCACTTTTGTAATGCGTAAAGTCAGTTCTGGCAAAATACGTTGTACAAAGTACAGTGCCAATGACAATTTGTTTTGATAGAACTCACCCTCTTTTTGCTTGGCTGCATTGGCAATGCGCGCAAACATATATGAGAAGCTGAGCAAACCTACCGCATGTAAATAATCAACCGCTGCTGCGTTCGGGAAATCTACATTTTCTTTGGCTGCATTTAAAACGTATTGAGTCACGGATTCAACTTCAGTCGCTGCATCTAAAGTTGCATCTTTAATGAAGTTGAGGTCTGCATCTAAACCATTGGTGAAATCACGGATTTCTGCAATGTATTCTGCAATAAATTCGCCATTACATTTAATGGTTTTACGACCAATCAAGTCTTGCGATTGTACGCCGTTGGTGCCTTCATAAATTTGGGCGATACGTAAATCACGAACACATTGCTCCATACCCCATTCACGGATATAACCGTGACCACCAAATACCATTTGCGCATCTAAAGTGGCTTGGAATGCAGTATCTGTGAGGTAAGCTTTTGCAATTGGTGTTAACAGCGCGACACGGTCATTGGCTGCTTTTACAGCTTCAGGGTCTGTTGAGAACTTAGTGATATCCAGTTGCTGACCCACGTAAACTGCAAATGCACGAGATGCTTCATTATTGGCACGTGCATTGAGCAACATGCGACGAACATCACCATGAACTAAGATGCTATCCGCAGGTTTGCTTGGAGATTTAACACCAGATGCACTACGACCTTGTAAACGATCAGTCGCATATTGAGCTGCATTTTGGTAAGCAAATTCAGAAGCACCAAGACCTTGGATACCCATTGATAAACGTTCATAGTTCATCATCACGAACATGGCTGCAAGACCTTCATTTTCTTTACCGACCAAGAAACCCTTGGCACCGTCAAAGTTCATCACACAAGTCGCAGAGGCTTTAATGCCCATTTTGTGTTCAATTGAGCCTGGGGCTACAGGGTTGCGTTCACCCAATGAACCATCTTCATTCACCAAGAATTTTGGCACGATGAATAAAGAAATACCGCGTGAACCTGCAGGAGCGTCTGGTGTTTTCGCTAAAACTAAGTGAATGATGTTTTCTGCGAGGTCGTGATCACCACCTGTAATAAAGATTTTAGTCCCTGTGATGTTGTACGTACCGTCTGCATTTGGTTCTGCTTTGGTTTTAATAATCCCGAGGTCTGTTCCTGCATGTGGTTCAGTCAAACACATGGTACCTGACCACTCACCTGAGTAAATTTTAGGTAAATAGGTTTCTTTCTGTTCTTGTGATGCATAACTGCTTAATGCCATGCCTGCACCGACAGATAGCAGTGGATACAACATGAATGATGGGTTAGTGGCAAACAGCATTTCATCTGACAATACCGTCAGCATTTTTGGCATGCCTTGACCACCCCATTCTTCATCTGCGCCTAAACCAATCCAGCCGCCTTCGGCATATTGTTTAAATGCTTCTTTAAAACCTGCAGGTGTAGTGACCTCGCCATTGTTATAGGTCGCGCCTTCTTCATCACCGCTACGGTTAATAGGCAACGTCACATTTTGGGCAAATTTTGCCATTTCTTCCAAAATTGCTTCAGCCGTTGCAGCATCAAGGTGAGCGAGGTTTTCATTGTTTTGCCAGAATTGTTCTGCATTGAATACATCATTTAAGATGAATTTCATATCGGCAAGTGGGGCATTATAAATTGGCATGTGAGTTCACCTGTTTATTGTTTGAATCTTGATTCGTTGAGTTCAGTGTAATCTACAATTGTGAATGTTGTAGACCACTAAAGCGAAAGAATGCTTTATTTATAAAGAAAAAGGACTGTCAATGCTATGACCGTCCTTTCTCAATTTCTGTACTCAAGAGTACAACATTTTGAATATCCCGCTAAATATGTTCAATATTTAGCGAGTTTCAATTTTCGCTTAGAAAGCAAAGTGTTCAGCATCTAATGCAAATAGTGGCTCTACACCTGTTGCAATCACGTCTACGTGTGAGCGAACACGTGGCAAGATTTTCTTGAAGTAGAAACGTGCAGTCGTCACTTTAGCATTATAGAAGTCTACATCGGTTGTGCCTGCTGCAAGTGCTTCTTGAGCGACCAATGCCATACGTGCCCATAGGTAAGCTAGTGTTACATAACCAGAGAAGTACATGTAGTCTACTGCTGCAGCACCTACTTCCTCAGGGTTTTGCATTGCACGCATACCAATTTGCATGGTCAAATCGCCCCATTCTTTATTGAGCGCTGCGAGCGGTTCAACAAATTCTTGCATTGCTGCGTTGTCTTTGTTGGCTTCTGCAAATTTATGGATGATTTTGGTGAAGTCTTTCAACATTGCACCTTGTGTACCCAAAACTTTACGACCTAACAAGTCGAGTGCTTGAATTTCAGTTGTACCTTCGTACAAGCATGAAATACGTGTATCACGCACAATTTGTTCCATGCCATGCTCAGAAATGAAGCCATGACCACCGAAGACTTGTACACCATGTTTTGCAGATTCAGAACCTGTTTCAGTTAAGAATGCTTTTGCAATTGGCGTCAATAAAGACAAGATGTTGTCAGAGTATTTACGCTCTTCTTCGGTTGCACCTTGTTCAACGATATCTGCGTGTAGAGACAACAGATACACTAGTGCGCGACCACCTTCAGCAAACGCTTTTTGAGTCAATAGCATATTGCGTACAGCAGGATGCACAATAATTGGATCTGCTTCTTTTTCAGGAGCTTTCGGACCAGAAAGTGAGCGCATTGCTAAACGGTCTTTGGCATAAGTCAACGCACCTTGGAAAGAACCTTCAGATGCTGCAAGACCTTGTACCGCTGTACCGATACGTGCAGTGTTCATGAACGTGAACATGCAGTTTAGACCACGGTTTTCAGGGCCAATTAGGAAGCCTTTCGCGTTATCAAAGTTGATGACGCAAGTTGCATTGCCATGAATCCCCATTTTGTGTTCGATTGAACCACAGCGTACGCCGTTGCGCTCGCCTACAGAACCGTCAGCATTCAGGTTGAACTTAGGAACGATGAACAGAGAAATACCTTTAGTTCCTTTAGGTGCACCAGGTAAACGTGCCAATACGATGTGCACGATATTCTCTGCCATGTCATGTTCACCAGCAGAGATAAAGATTTTCTCGCCCGAGATTGCATAGCTTCCGTCGGCCTGAGGTTCAGCTTTAGTACGGATAATACCCAAGTCAGAACCTGCATGAGATTCGGTTAAACACATGGTACCTGTCCACTCACCTGAAACAAGCTTTGGCAGATAGGTTGCTTTTTGTTCATCTGAACCGTGGTGTTCTAAAGTACGTACAGCACCATGAGAAAGACCTGGGTACATGCCCCATGCCCAGTTTGCTGTACCTACCATTTCTGAAATCACGTTTCCTAGAGAAACAGGTAGACCTTGACCGCCGTATTGTTCTTCAGCAGAAAGAGACGGGAAGCCAAGTTCGATATATTTTTGATACGCTTCTTTAAAGCCCGTTGGTGTAGTCACCACGCCATCATTCCAAGTACAACCTTCACGGTCACCCACTTGGTTTAACGGAGATAATTCGTTTTCACAGAAATCTGCTGCAGCTTCCAAATATTGGTCAACCAATTCACGGCTTACGTTTTCTTGGAATGCAGGTAATTTTGCATAGTGATCTTCGGCATTTAATAATTCATGCAAAACGAATTGCATATCACGTAAAGGCGCTTTGTATTGTGGCATATCGGTTTCCTCAATACTGGTTTGACCAGCGTTATATTTTAAATGGATTTCAGCGCATGCCTTCTCAGACATGCCATGTTGGAATGGTTGTAATCGTGCAACATCTTCTAATTCGGTACAAGCATCTGCATAGCATTTCTTGGTGACTGCAAAGTCAAAGATTTTTATCTTGAAATGGCTAAGTTACTTGAGTGTAAACAGTTTTGCTGAATTTGAAATGATACAAATAGTCAAAAACCGTAAAGAGATATGTCCAATAAAAAGGGCGCAATTTGCGCCTTTTTTATCTATTTATGCTTTTTAGAGTGGCTTAAGCAGCCTTATCCGGTGCTGAAACAGGTGCGTTAGGTTGGAAGTGAACGATACATTTGCCATCTATTGTTTGTGTGCCGACTTTTAGCTGCACGGCTTTACCATCCGTTTGACCTTGGCAGGCTTTGGTCGCAGCTTGTTCACGCGCTTGACGTTCAGCTAAACGTTGATCGTATTGCTGAGTTAACTCAGCACGTTTCGCATCGGTTAGTGGTTCGCCACGATGCATATGCATGCCACGGAATTCACCACGATCGGCTTTATCGCCACGCATTGGGCGATGTTCACCACGTTTCATTTTATCGCGGTTCGGTTTAAATGAAATCGCACATGTGCCTTCTAGTGTTTGCTCACCTGCTTTAATTTGGACTACTGAACCCACCGCTTTGCCATCGCAGGCTTTTTTAATGTCTTGCATGACTTGTTTACGTTCAGTACGCATTTTTTCAAATTGTTTGCGTTGTTCAGGCGTCATGTGACGGTCTTTTTGATAATGACCATGCATATATTGCGACTGCTTCATATCTTTTGGTGCTTGTGTGGATTGACAGGCAGTCAACGCACCTACAGATAAAACGCTGGCAGTGGCTAAAGCAATTTTTGTCATCTTATTCATTCTAAATTCCCCCATACAAGAGCATGTGATTTTGGATGATTAAAGATTAAATAATAAAGATGTAGAAACAATGGAGAGTTTTTTCTAGCACTGTTGGTTACAATGCTCAAAATCAATAAGAAAAGCTGAGATTGCGCTTTTGAAAATTCGCCGTATACCCATCGCATTACGCCTGTTCTTAACAGTGCTGCTGACGACCTTGCTAATTACCACGGTCAGTTTGGGGGTATTGCATGTCAATATGCAGCGAAACTTCAGCAAATATGTGGCTGATGTCGAAATGCAAAAGCTGGACTTAGTCATTCAAAACTTGGCAGAAGTCTATGCGGTATATCACGATTGGGGCAACGCCATTCAGGCGCAAATTCTCCAAATTGAAGGTGAGGCTGCACCCGATGATTATGACCGTTTATCGCGGTGGTGGTTGCGCCGTCAGTATGACATTGCCTTGCAGCAGCGTTATTTTCAGGAACATACCTTAGCCAATGTGAACCCAAGTGTGGTCGAACCTGATCCAGCCAAACGACAAGCCAATGCCGCAGAACTTCGCTGGTTAGAACTGAATTTACCTTCACAATTCCAGCCATTTGAAGGTTTGGTATTTCCTTTAAGTGCCAATCAAAATGCTTTCCGTTCAGATCGTAAAAATGAAGGGCAAAACAACGCGACAGAATCTTCAGGTAAAAAACAATTTATTTCGATGCCTGACCGCTTGGGTTTGAGTTCGCGCTTATCTTTATATGATGCACAGCGGCAATTTGTGGTAGGAGAGCCTGCTGAAACTCAAATTTCTTATCGTCCAATTATGGTCAATGAAAAAGTCGTGGGCTATTTAGGCTTAAAACCTGTGTTAGATCAGGAAGATGCTTTAAGTATTAACTTTTTTAGTAAGCAAACCCGTTATTTATTATTGGTTTATGCTTTAAGTATTTTGGCGAGCTTGATTGCTGCATTGTTATTGGCGACCTATTTTAAAAAACCGATTCAGCGTTTGTTGAATGGTACACGTGAATTGACCAAAGGGCATTATCAGCATCAGGTCACGGTCAATCGTAATGATGAATTGGGTGATTTATCTACCGAGTTGAATCATTTGGCGGTGATTTTAGATCAACATGAAACTTCACGTCGTCAGTGGGTGGCAGATACTTCACATGAGTTGAAAACCCCGTTGGCCGTATTGCAGGCGCAAATTGAAGCTATGCAGGATGGTATTCGCAAAGCAACGCCAGAACATTTGGCTGCGATGATGCATCAGGTCAACAGTCTG
This sequence comes from Acinetobacter sp. YH12211, assembly GCF_013418015.1. Lineage (NCBI taxonomy): Bacteria > Pseudomonadati > Pseudomonadota > Gammaproteobacteria > Moraxellales > Moraxellaceae > Acinetobacter > Acinetobacter sp. YH12211. The sequence continues at coordinate 82,565 of NZ_VPCW01000005.1, read as the reverse complement.
AAAAAACTCACTCAGGATTTATCAGACTTAGCGCAAGCTGAGGCTATGCAGTTGAAATGCTATTTTGCGACCATTGATCCATGGCAAGTGATTGAGCAGGAAATTGAAAGCTTCAAGCCGAAATTTGAACAGGCGCAGTTGGACTTGATCGTGTCGGGTGAAGGCACGCAATTACAATTGGATATAGACCGTTTTAAACAAATTATGCTCAACTTGCTCAGTAATAGTATTCGTTATACCGAAGCGGGTGGGCAGGTGCATATCCATACCAGTCAAAGCGTAACAGAATGGACAGTATATGTAGATGACAGTCCGTTTGGTTTAAGTGATGAACAATTGGCACGTTTGGGTGAGCGTTTCTATCGCGCCGATGATTCACGTACACGTGCCACAGGCGGGACAGGTTTAGGTCTGGCTTTATCGGTCAAAATTGCCAAAGCATTGGGCGGAGAGTTAAGTTTTGCACATTCACCATTGGGTGGTTTACGTTGCAAATTAAGCTTTCCCAAAACAATCAAATCTTGAAAGACTTTAAGGAATCGTGCATGAAACATATCTTGCTGGTTGAAGATGAAATTGAACTTGCCCAATTGGTGCGAGATTATTTAGAAGCTGCTGGATTTGAAGTCAGTATGTTTCATGATGGACAAGAGGCCTATGACAGCTTTTTGCAGCGTAAACCAAGCCTGATGATTTTAGACTTGATGATTCCTCGTATGGATGGTTTGACCATTTGCCGCAAAGTGCGTGAACAGTCTGATGTGCCTATTATTATGGTCACGGCACGTACTGAGGAAATTGATCGGGTGCTAGGTTTGAACATGGGCGCAGATGATTATGTATGTAAGCCTTTTAGCCCGAAAGAATTGGTCGCGCGCGTGCAGGCAGTATTGCGCCGTTTGGAACGTAAAAATGAGCCAGAAAGTAATGATTTATTCCGTATGGATAAAGCACAGCAGCGTATTTGGTATCAGCAAAAAACCTTGAATTTGACCCCAACCGAATTCCGTTTATTGGAATTGTTTTTAGAGCATGTCGGGCAGGTGTATTCACGTGCGCAATTGCTAGATCATATTAACCCTGACAGTTTTGAAGTGGCAGACCGTGTGATTGATAGCCACATTAAAAACTTGCGCCGTAAAATTTCTGATGCTGCCGAAACAGGTAATCGTCATGAATGGATTCAGGCGGTGTATGGTGTGGGTTATCGTTTTGAGTATCCTGAAGATTAAGCCTTAGCTGTAGAAAAAAGCGAATCAGGGAGGGTTCGCTTTGGCTGTTTCCTTTCCATTTTGGAAGGTTAAAAATGAATCGGTGAATATCCTTAAAAAAAATCACAGATTTTATTGGTTGAAGGGCATTGCACTTCTTAAAAGCTCAACCCTTTGTCTTTCCGCTTTCCTTAATTTTGCGACTACCAGTTCATAGGAGTTTAAGACCAAATCTTGCACCAATTGCTCATCTAAATTGTCATCTGCAAAAATCAAAATCCAGTGCTGTTTGTTCATGTGCCAACCTGCACGGATATACGGATAAAAATCGCGTAGCATGGCACCATGTTCAGGTTGAACTTTTAGATTGATGATGGCATGACCATTTAAATTCAGACTCAGCATAAATACTTTATCGAAAACTTTATCCTGTGGATAACCACAGCTTTTTCCACAGAAAATGTGTATAACTTTGTTGGAATTTTAAACGTCCTTTGGCGAGTGCATTGATATTAAGATGAACAACTCACCATCACTTCTGGCACATCACTGGGTAAAGGTGTTAAATCTTCAGGTTTTTCCAATGCCGTTTGTTGAATATACGGTTGGCTGAGCAAGTTAAATAAACGCTCAACTTCTGAAAAATCATCACGTTCTGCGTGCTCAATCGCCTTTTGTGCCATGTGATTGCGCAAAATATAATGAGGGTTGACTTGCTGCATAGCAGTATCTAAGGCATCGGTATCCTGATGTTCACGAATTTGTAAATACTGCGCCAAAAAGCTTTCCCACTGACGACGATCCAAACAATCATCCAGTATTTCTGTGTATTGTTTATTTTGTAGGCGGATAAAGCTTTGGGTGTAATCCAGTTGCTCACTTTGCAAAATGCGTAAGAAGTTGGTAGCGCAGTCAAAACTGTCTTTGTGGAAACTTGGTAGTCCCATTTTTTCACATAAACCAAGTTTGTAATGCTCTAAAAAAGTCGGTTCAAAATGCTCTAAACATGCTGCCAGTGCTTGTTTCCAGTGTTCTTTCTGATCTGGGTTTTGTTCAAGCGGAATTAAATTGTTCAACCAAACCCACAAATTCCAGTGTGCCACACTCGGTTGTTGTTGGTAGGTATAACGTCCTTGATAGTCCGAATGGTTGTTGATCCAGTTGGGACGAAAACGCTCCATAAAGCCATAAGGGCCAAAATCGAGTGTTGAACCTGTAATATTTAAATTATCGGTGTTCATCACGCCATGCGCAAAACCGACCAATTGCCATTTGGCAATCATGACAGCGGTACGTTGAATGACTTGTGTAGCAAAGGCGAGTACAGGCTGTTCGGCTGTCAAGCATTCATGATAGTGCCATTCGATACACTTTTGCACAAATTCAGGCAGTAATTCAGGTTGATACTGATTGATCCATTCAAAATGTCCCAAACGAATATGACAGTCTGATGTGCGTAATAGCATTGCGCCAAGTTCTAATTTTTCACGTTGTACGCCTTGAGTAGATGAGGTAAATCCAACTGCATTGCTTGATGGCACACCCAGCGCATTTAAAGCATGACCTGCCAAATATTCACGAATCACTGAACGTAACACGGCACGTCCATCCCCCATACGTGAATAAAGCGTTGCACCTGCACCTTTTAAATGAAGATCAATTGTACGTTGTTGTGTGTCCAAAACTTGCGCAATAAGTAAACCGCGTCCATCGCCCAATTGACCTGCCCACTGACCAAATTGATGTCCCGCATAGACCATTGCCAAAGCAGGAAATTCTTTAAACGTGGTTTGTCCGCTGCAAATTTCAACCCATTGTTGTTGTTCCTCTGCTGTCCATTGCAGTTCTTTTGCCAATGCAGCATTAAAGTGTCCTGCTTTTGCACCTTTTAAAGGTAAAGGCTGCTGCATGTGATAAAGACGGGCGGGCAGGGTCGGATAACGTGGATTAAATTGCATGATGATGAAGCGCTTGGCACAAAGTGAGTTTCACTATAGCAAACTTAGACTTTAAAAACTGTAGTCTAAAAATGCAGAAAGCCCTGAACAGGTCAGGGCTTTCGCAGTGCATCAGAACAGAGGTTTATTCAGATACAGGATTCTTTTTCAGGTTGCGCATCAGCAAGTTCAAGGTTTCACGATGGTGTGAAAGACGCTGTTCAACCAACTGGAATTCAACTTTCAATTTGTCATCCATTTGGTGAATTTTTTCTGCTACAGACGCTTTTTTCGCCTGAATTTCTTGCTCTTTTAACTTTGCCCAATCGTTCAGGGTTTGGGTAAAGGCATCATATTCTTGCGAAATACGGCTTTTAACTTGGCCAATGTCATCATTTACATTGTGTCCATAGACCGCCAAGTCTTGCTCTGCATATTTAAAACGCATCGCCAATTCTGCTTTTTTAATATTAAAGCTTGGAATACGGCGTAAGTTTTTCGCTAAGCCCAACTTCGAGCATGACCAAATTAACCATTTAGTTGGGTCATATTGCCACCATTTTACGCCATTACGATAATCATACTGGAAAATGTGGTGATAGTTATGATAACCCTCGCCCCAAGTGGCAATTGCTAACCAGAAGTTATCACGCGCGGTATTTTCGTCAGTATAAGGACGCGAACCCCACATGTGGCACAGCGAGTTAATAAAGAAGGTAACATGGTGGCTTAAAATCAGACGCATTAAACCGCCCAATAACAACACGCCCCACATATCGCCCACAGCCCAACCAATTGGCACCAAAATGCCAACGTGAACTGCAATTACGAGCGGAATATAGTATTTGTGTTGGAACATCACCAACTTGTCATTTAACAAATCTGGCGCATTTTTAAAGTTTGGCTCTGCGGCAGGGTAGTCACGTAGCATCCAGCCCATGTGCGCAAACCAAAAACCATTATTAATTGAATATGGGTCTTTTTCGACATCATCAACATGGCGGTGATGGGTGCGGTGACCTGAACCCCAGAACAAAATACTGTTCTGAACGGCAAATGTTCCCATAATCATTAAAATGATTTTCAAGGGAAGGGTAGCTTCATAAGCACGGTGTGCCCATAAACGGTGATAACCTGCTGTAATACCCAAGCTACTTACGCCAAGTAATACAAACATGCTGATCCAAGCGGCTAAGCTAAAATCATGGTGATAGGCATACCAAGGAATCGCGATCACTGCAACAATAGGTAAGAAAACCAGTGCAAAGATGGCAATCCAGTTGATTGGGGCTTTGGGTAAGGGAGCATTCATCTCCAACAGCACTCCTAGAACCTTGGGAGGTATAAATGGACGCTTAATCCGTTATAACGCTATGACCGATCTATAGATTGAAATCATAGTATTAAATTTTTTAGGGATTAATTTTTTCGCATATTAGCATGAGCGTATTCACGATCACAGCATTATTGTACAGTTGTATTGTACTGGGTGGTAACAGAATATAATGGTATCTGCGAGATTTTACGGAAATATGATATACGGTAGCCAAACAAGCACGATAAATCATTTATTTATTCATCAATATGCTTAAGGTTACCGCTTACAAGTGTTGCATCATCAGTTTAGGATAATCGGTAATTAAACCCTGAATCCCTAAATCTTTAAGCTGTTTGGCGCGTTCAATCTGGTTGACTGTCCAAACGCTGATATTCAGTTTGGCCTGTTGTGTGGCTTGAATGAGCGCACCGGTTGCGAGTTCGTTCATCCAACCAATTTGGCAACAACCTAATTCTAAAGCCTGATCAATGGCTTGATATTGCAGATCATCTTCAACCAATAAACCGCGTTTAAAGCGTGATTTTTGTTGTTGCAAAGCCCAGTGAATTTTCGGATCAAAACTGGTGATGATGGCGTTGTGTTCAAAACCCTTCAAATGTTGCTCTAAACTTTGGGTAATTTTTTCGGCAGCGGCATGCGAGTTGACCGCTTTGACTTCTACTTCAATATGATCAAAACTTTGAATAATGTTCATGGTTTGATTGAGTAGGGGCGTGGTTTCGACTTTATTCCAGTCCGACCACATCACCGCATGATTGTAATGGTTTAAATCTTCCAGACTACATTCATACAGTGCTTTGTCTTGTCCTGTGGTGCGAATGAATTGATCATCATGCATAACCACTAAGGCATTGTCTTTGAGTTGACGCACATCAAACTCAACCGCTCGAATGCCAATATTTTGAATATATTCAAAACCACCGAGTGTGTTTTCAGGCGCTTCGCCACGCGCACCACGATGACCAATTATGCGCATAATGTGCCCATGAATTGAAAGTTTGCTTTCATTTTGCAAGTACGACGTGACAAAGAGATGACATCTCTTATTTTGGTCGGATGGTGTGAAATTTCAAGCAGCATCCGACGTGATTTTTTAGATGCAAAATCAGGGCTTTATTTTAGTTTCCGATTTTAGCTTGTAATGTTAGTTGTCGATACTGTCATTGATGTTCTTTTGCCATAACACTTCGCTGCCTCCTTCGGCACGTTGCAAGCTGCGAGATGCGACAAATAGCCAGTCAGACAGTCGGTTCAGTAATTGCAAAGACGGTGCCTGAATATTTTGATCACGGTTGTGTACGGTCATTAAACTGCGTTCTGCACGACGACATACAGCACGAGCTTGATGTGCATAACTGCATGCCAATGTACCTGCAGGTAAAATAAATTCTTTGAGCATTGGCAGGCTTTCATTCATACGGTCAATGTCTTGTTCTAGGTACTCAATTGCAAGCGGTTGTACGAGGTGGTAATTGGGGATACAGACTTCACCGCCTAAATCGAATAGCCAGTGCTGAATCAGGCTGAGCGATTTGTCCCAAGTGTTTTTGTCTTGAATGCTGCTATGTGTAATTTGTGAGCGCAATACGCCAATGCAGGCATTGAGTTCATCGACATCACCCAGTGCATGAATGCGTAAGTCGTCTTTGGCAACACGTGAGCCATCGCCCAGTCCTGTTGTACCTGAGTCGCCTGTGCGGGTGTAGATTTTGCTTAAACGGTGGCCCATGATCGTTCCTTGTTTGAAAGTGAAAGTTGCGTTTACTTGGTCGTAAGAAATAAAAGCTGGCGCAATAAAAAAGGATAATGTCGGTCATTACATTATCCATAAACTGCGCTGTTTTAAAGTTTTTGTTGTTATGCGGGTTTTAGTAGCGGAAAGTTACACCTGCTGAAGCGAGGCGACCGCCGTTGATGTAGTAATAACCTTGATCTTGGTATGCGGTCTTGTATTCAACATCCCCAATATTTTGAATATTGGTAAATAGTTTGACATTTGGGTTTACATTCCAGAAAGCATTTACATCAACCGTTGCATAACCTGGGTTCTTATAGTTTTTATCCCAATCTTTGGATTTGGATTTAGCGACCAAAGATGCGCTAATACCATATATTTCATTTTGTAAGCCAGTTGTTAAGGTAAAACCTTGACGTGGGCGACGATTTAAATCTTGATGAGTTGCAGCATTTTGAGGTTTAACGTAACTATAGGTTGCTTTAGCAAATAAATCATCTTGCTGCCAACCTAAATAAGCCTCACCCCCTTGGTACGTCGCCTTTTGAATATTTGTCAGTTTGCCATTGCGGTCTGAGGCGATTAAATCTTCAACTTCTGTATAGTAAGCAGATAAACCTGTTTGCAAGCCATAAGCTAGATTTTGGTCAAAACCAATTTCATAGGAGGTGCTTTCTTCTGGGTTCAGATTAGGGTTGCCATTCCATGAATTATAAAGTTCATTCAAGGTTGGCGATTTAAATGCTGTACCTACATTTACATATGCGCTAGTTGATGGTAGCAATTGATACCGAGCAGCAATTTGACCTACAGTATGCGTCCCATATTTTTCATTGTCTTCTACACGAACACCCACTTGGGTATTAAGTTTAGTCCCGTTAAGTTGATGCTGAATATAATATCCGGTTGAGTCTACTTCTTCATCATAGGGTGTGCCATAAGATAGAATATCGCCATCGAGATTGCGATGAGTCACACCCGTAAGTAAAGTCTGCTGAGGCATGAAGTTCCATTTACCATAGAATTCTGCTTCTTGAGTTTTACCATGTACAAAGTCGGTTGAATCTTTTTGGTCGACTTCATCTGTAAATTGAGACAAACGTGCATTCAGTTCAAATTGATCGGTCAGGTTTATACGACCGCGAAGATTGATAATTTCATTTTCAAAGTCTTGTTTCAGCAATGCACCGTTAAATGTATAAGCATCATATAAGCTAGTGCCTTTATTTGTGCTGTAGTCAATTGATGTTGCAAAGTTTTCTTTTTCTACACCAAGTTTGGTACTAAAGCCTTTTTGATCAAAAGAAGCAGTTTCATTGCTGCTAGTTTTTTGGTTGGTTACTTTTGTTGCATCAGATTCTAATCGTTGGCCGCGAATTTGAGCATAAAAACTGTCTTCATATAAATCAGCACCGATGACGGATTTATAGGTTTTGTTTTCGCCCACTTCACCTGTAATAAAGGCACCTGTTTTTTCAGGTTTTTTTGAAATCAATTGAATCACACCGCCAATAGCATCTGTACCATAGAGAACAGATGCAGGACCTTTTAGAATTTCGATTTGTTTGATATCTGTGGTGTCAATAAAAGCAAGATTTGCTGTACCCGAAGATGCATTATTTAATCGTATACCATCACGTAAAATCAAAGTATGGTCTGATTCAGTACCACGCAAATAAATATCGGCAAGTTGCCCCATACCACCACTTTGAACCATGTTGATGGCAGCATTGTATTTTAGTAAATCAGGAAAAGAAGCAATTGGCGATTGTTCCAAAATCTTTGGCTCAATAATATTAATCCGCGCAGGAACATCTTTAATATTTTGTTCACTACGTGAAGCAGTAACAACAAGCGTATCTAAAGCAACATTCACCACACGCTGATCTTGCGATTCTGCAGCAAAAACTGAAGTTGAAAAACCCATTGCAAGCGCAATTGCGCCCACTAAAGCAGTAGGCTGAAAAAGAGTAGACATGACTTTGCTCCATACATTCACCCCACGTGAATGATTGAGTTAAGGGCACAACAAGCAGGTCTCCGGACTTCAATGTGCCAAGCATCTTCTAATTTATGATTGCTTCGCTGTATATCCACCTTCCCATATTGTTCATACAGTGGTGTAAATCATAAGATTTAAATTGATATACGTTTCATGGTTACCGTTGCGGGGGCAGTGTTGGACTTTCACCAACTTCCCTAAAGCTCAAAGCTAGGACTCGTTGCATTTGCGCGAAGTATAAAGTCTGTATGCCATTTAAACAACGGAAATGCAGAATAATCCGCCTGAACTTCACTCAACCCCTTAAAATTGCATTACAATGATTCGCCCCAATATCTGATTTTGTTAGTGTGAACAGACAATTTAAAAGTCACGCACAGCAAGATCAGCAAAATGAAAATTGAAAATCAGGATTAGAGTCCAAAACGATGCGTACCCGTGCCAAAATTTGCGGAATCACGCGAATTCAAGATATAAACAGTGTGGTGCATGCGGGTGCAGATGCGATTGGCTTGGTGTTTTATCCACCTAGCCCACGCAATGTGAGCATTGAGCAAGCACAAGGCTTGCTGCAACACATTCCCGCTTATGTGCAAGTGGTTGGTTTATTTGTCAATGCAACGGCAGAAGAAATAGCCGCTGTACTGAAACAAGTACCTTTAGATATTCTGCAATTTCATGGTGATGAAACACCCTTGCAATGTCAGCAAATAGCACAGCAAGTTGGACGTCGATGGTACAAAGCCATTCAGGTCAAACCTGATTTAAATGTGTTAGATGCGATAAAAAGCTATCAACAAGCAGGTGCAAGCGCAGTATTATTAGACGCGTGGCATCCTGAACTCAAAGGTGGAACAGGACACAGTTTTGACTGGTCAAAATTCCCCAAACTCGATATTCCTTTAATTTTGGCGGGTGGTTTAAACCCTGAAAATATTGAAGATGCAATTCAGACGACTCAAGCCTATGCCGTTGATGTCAGTGGCGGAGTTGAGTCTGCAAAAGGTATTAAAGACCAACAACTCATAGAAAACTTCATGCAAGGAGTCCAACGTGGATCAGCAAAGTACAAATCACAATAACTCAGTGATTGACTATACCCAATTCCCAGATGCAAAAGGGCATTTTGGTATCCATGGCGGACGTTTTGTGTCAGAAACGCTGATGGCGGCTTTACAAGATTTAGAGAAATTGTATTTCCGCATGAAAGATGATCCGCAGTTTTTGGCAGAATTCGACCGCGATCTCGCCTACTATGTAGGTCGTCCTAGTCCTTTGTATTATGCTGAGCGATGGTCAAAAGAGTTGGGTGGTGCACAAATTTACTTAAAACGTGAAGATTTGAACCATACTGGCTCACATAAAGTGAACAACACCATTGGTCAGGCACTGTTGGCAAAACTGTCTGGTAAAAAACGCATTATTGCCGAAACAGGTGCAGGTCAGCACGGTGTAGCAACCGCGACCATTGCCGCTCGTTTAGGCTTGGAATGTGTGGTGTTCATGGGTGCAGAAGACGTGAAACGTCAGGCTATGAATGTTTACCGTATGCGTTTACTCGGGGCAACGGTTGTACCTGTAGAAAGTGGCTCAAAAACCTTAAAAGATGCCATGAACGAAGCCATGCGTGACTGGGTCACCAATGTTGACTCTACATATTACGTGATTGGTACGGTCGCTGGCCCACACCCATATCCACAATTGGTACGTGATTTCCAGTCGATTATTGGTCGTGAAGCGCGTCGCCAAATTCAAGAGCAGGCAGGTCGTTTACCTGATGCATTAGTAGCTTGTGTAGGCGGTGGTTCTAATGCCATGGGCTTGTTTTATCCATTCTTGAACGATGCCGAAGTGAAAATGTACGGTGTCGAAGCTGCAGGTTTAGGCATTGAAACAGGCAAACACTCTGCACCATTGAATGCAGGACACGTGGGCGTATTACACGGTAACCGTACTTATTTAATGTCTGATGCACAAGGTCAGATCATTGAAACCCACTCTATTTCTGCAGGTCTGGATTATCCAGGTGTAGGGCCAGAGCACAGCTTCCTGAAAGATATGCACCGTGTCGATTACGTGCCAATCAATGACCAAGAAGCCTTGCAAGGTTTCCGTGATTTAACCCGTATCGAAGGGATTATTCCTGCTTTAGAAAGCTCGCATGCTATGGCTTATGTGAGCAAGCTTGCACCAACGATGGATAAAGACCAAATCATTATTGCGACTGTTTCAGGTCGTGGCGATAAAGACTTAATGACTGTTGCCCGCATTGATGGCGTGGAAATGGTGGATATGTAAATCGTAAACTGCTTGAAATAAAGTATGCTACATTTCAATTCAATCGTGCTGAAGCAATTCGGCACGATTTTTTATTTGGAGGATTGAAAAATTCTCGCTACTTTAAACAATCATGCTTAAAAATCATCAACTATAAAAGCCATCAAGCTTAGGATATTTGCGCAGGAGTCGGATATGCCCAGTTTATTTATCGTGATGTTAGGCGGACGTCATGCGCGAGCCAATACCGAAGTGCATGATGTGGTACTTGCGGTAGGTGATTCTTTAGAACAGACCTATCCGCAACTCAAGCAGGCTTGGTTTGCAGAACCGAAAGGTTTGCATATTGACGCATGGGCGCAAATTAATGGTGTTGAGTTTGAAGGTAAATCCTACTATTTAAAATTTACCGATGCGCAGCCGAACCAGGCAGAAAACCGACTGTATTTAATTAATTTAGGTGGATATGATCCGCGTGAGTTTGGCGAGTTACATCGTTATGTACTGGTGGTGGCGCAAAATCCAATGGTGGCAAAACAGCGTGGTAAAGCCTATTTTGCCCAGCACTGGCAAAAACAACATACCGATCGGGTCTTAGAGGTAGATGATTGTATTGCGATAGATCAGGTGCATGGTCGCTATGTGCAATTGGTTGAAGGCTCATTTTCAGGCAATCGTTGGGAAAATACCTATCTGACTTTGAATGCTGATGCTTAAATACCTTCAGAATATTGAGGGAAAGATATCTATTAATTTATATTTTGTATATTTAGTGAACGCTCAAGCCTTAAAATAGTAAAACAATCTATGCTTTTATAGTTTTTTGAACAAAATCATAAGCTGCGGGTTTTTTGTACATGCATTTGTAGGCATAATACGACCAAAGATGAATTGTTTTTAGACAATAGGGAATGTCTTCAATGGATTTAATTCAGGCGAATGGACAACCGCATTATGGACGTTTTAGTGAACTTCCCAAAAAAATTGATTATCAGGCTTATCAATATAAATCACCGTATGGTGAAGTATTGTCGGGTTGGCGTAAACGCTTAAAATATAAAAAGTTTAAATTTTGTAGTATTCAGCACGAACACTATACCATTGGGCTTGCGATTGCCGATATTGCTTGGGCAGGGCACGGTTTTGTCTATATTTATAATCACATGACGGGCGAAGTGCAGGAATGGAATGCGATTAATTTTTTATCGCGTAATACGGTTTTAGATGAGCAACCGTTATTTAATCAAAGTTTTTTTGAAAAATCGCCATTTCAAATTGAAATTCAACATGCCAATGGTGTGCGTTATATCTGCGTGACCAAATATGGTGAAATTAAACTCAGTGCGCGGATATTTTGTGCAGGCACAGACCCGCTAAGTATGTGTAGCCCAACAGGTATTAATGGTTGGACTTACACCCAAAAACTGACCACGCTCGGCTGTGAAGGCTATTTTGTTAATAAAACTGGACAAACCATTCAATTCCATGAGCGCACCTTTGCCTCTTTAGATGATACCTGCGGTTTTTTACGTCCTGAAACGGCATGGTTTTGGTTGTCGTGTAACTTCTGGGATACCGAAAACCGTCGAGTAGGTTTGAATCTGGCTTCTGGTGTGAATGAAAGTTTTGGCAATGAAAATTGTTTGTGGATTAATGGCGTGCTGTATCCATTAACAGATGTTTTGTTCCAACCTGAAGATGATGGTTCGTGGAGCATTCGCTCACTGGATCATCGTTTGAATTTAACTGTCAGCACAGGTTGGCGCCGTTATGAAAACCTGAATTTGCGTCTAGTCGGCAGTCAGTTCAGCCAATGGCAAGCTAAAATTAGTGGTACTATTCAACAAGACGATACCGAAATTATTTTGTTAAACGAATACGGCTTGCTTGAACAGCATTATGCCAAGTGGTAGGGCAAGTTTTTAACCAAGATTGTACGTCACCACTTGCAGATCATCATGTGACGTCATCTATCACTCACTTGAATCGCCATTGAGTTTTTACATAAACGGCAAAAAAAGGCGCATTATGCAATTTCACTATGCGTTCAGAATTGGCATGATATTGCGAAATATATCAAGGTGAGTTTCACATGGCACAAGGTCTTTTGGCGGGTAAGCGTTTTTTAATTGCTGGTATTGCAAGTAAATTATCTATCGCATTTGGTATTGCAGAAGCATTGCATCGTGAAGGTGCAGAATTAGCATTTACTTATCCGAATGAAAAACTCAAAAAACGTGTTGATGACTTCGCTGCACAATTTGGCTCAAGCATTGTATTGCCTTGCGATGTAGGCGTAGATGCAGAAATTGAGCAAGCTTTTGCTGACTTGGCAAAGCACTGGGATGGTTTGGATGGTTTGGTTCACTCGATTGGTTTTGCGCCTGCGCATACTTTAGATGGTGACTTTACCGATGTTACAGATCGTGATGGTTTTAAAGTTGCGCATGACATTAGTGCTTATAGCTTTATTGCGATGGCACGTGCTGCAAAACCATTATTACAAGCACGCCAAGGTTGCTTATTGACTTTGACTTATCAAGGTTCTGAGCGTGTGATGCCAAACTACAACGTCATGGGTATGGCGAAAGCATCTTTAGAAGCAGGTGTACGCTACTTGGCTTCAAGCTTGGGTGCTGACGGTATTCGCGTGAATGCAATTTCTGCAGGCCCAATTCGTACGCTTGCCGCATCAGGCATTAAATCATTCCGTAAAATGTTAGACCTCAATGAAAAAGTTGCACCTTTAAAACGCAACGTGACCATTGAAGATGTTGGTAATGCGGCATTATTCCTTTGCTCACCATGGGCGAATGGTATTACTGGTGAAATTCTGTATGTCGATGCAGGTTTTAACACGGTTGGTATGAGCGCAGAATTAATGCTAGATGCTGAATAAGCATTGCATCAAGCAGATAAAACCGAAGTTTAGGCTTCGGTTTTTTTATCGCTGCATTTTAAGTAAGAGGTATTTTGCAGATTGCTGTAATTTTATTTTCTTCTTTGACGCATCTGCTGCTATAAATAGATGGGTTGACAATATTTCAAAATAAAACTGGGTTTTAGGTCTTAAAAATGAATGCGGAACAATTGCAAAAAACGTTACATGCCAGTCAATATGCAGAACAAGTCTTGGCAAATCACGAAAGCCTGTTACAGCAGGATTATGCAATTGACCAATTTCTAAAACCGCTGAGCGCAGACTATATTCATCAATTGGTGATTTCGACTTTACAAGACATTCAAGATGAAACCTTGTGGATGAAAACCCTGCGAATTTTACGCGCGCGTTTAATGTTCCGCTGGATTTGGCAAGATGCCAACCAACTCACCGATGTGGTGACGTTGACACAGGAACTTTCAGACTTTGCCGATATTTGTGTGCAAGTTGCCAAAGATTTTGCGCGGATTCCGTTGGTTGCCAAGCATGGCGAACCGATGGGATATAACGGCAAAGTCCAAGACCTGATTGTGGTCGCCATGGGTAAACATGGTGCGCAGGAACTGAATTTATCCAGCGACATCGACCTGATTTTTGCCTTTGATGAACAAGGCGAAACCAATGGACGCAAGTGTATTGAAGTGCAGCAATTCTGCATTTTATGGGGACAAAAACTGATCTATCTATTAGATCATATCACCGCCGATGGTTTTGTTTTCCGTGTCGATATGCGTTTACGTCCGTGGGGTGATGGTTCGGCTTTGGCGATTAGCCATGTCGCACTGGAAAAATATTTAAGCCAGCATGGACGCGAATGGGAACGCTATGCTTGGATTAAGGCACGTATTATCACAGGTGGGCAAGAAGGTTATGAACTGCTGGAAATGACCCGACCTTTCGTATTCCGCAAATATGTCGATTACACCGCCTTTGAAGCCATGCGCGAAATGAAAGCCATGATTGAGCGCGAAGTGCAGCGTCGTAATATTGAAGACAATATTAAATTGGGCGCGGGCGGTATTCGTGAAGTTGAATTTATTGTGCAGGTTTTTCAGCTGATTTACGGTGGTTCAAAACTAGAATTACAAGACCGCCAGTGTTTGGTGAGTTTGCGCCATTTGGGTGAAGCTGAATTGCTAGAGCCACAAGCCGTACTGGATTTGGAAGATGCCTATTTATTCCTGCGTCGAGTAGAACATGCCATTCAAGCCTTGAATGATCAGCAAAGCCAAGCTTTACCGACTGAACCTGAGTTACGCGCACGCATTAGCGATACTTTGGGCTTTGCCGATTGGGACAGCTTTATGCAGACCCTAAATGAAAAGCGTGTCAAAGTCATTTATCAGTTTGAGCATTTAATTAAAGAAAATGAACCCGATTCTTTGCTGGAAAATTACAGTCAGCTAGAAAAACAGCTCGATGCGGTACTAGACGATCAAGCGAAAAATTTAGTGCATGAGTTCTGGTATGGACATGCCATTAAAAAACTCACCGCCAAAGCTTTACAGCGTTTAAAAACCTTTTGGCCACACTTGATTGAAGCAGTGTTGCAGTCAGAAAATCCACAAATGGCATTGATGCGTTTAATGCCACTGGTCGAATCTGTTCTGCGTCGTACCGTGTATTTGGTCATGCTGATTGAAAGCAAGGGGGCACTGCAACGCTTGGTAAAAATGGCCACAGTCAGCCCGTGGATTTGTGAAGAATTGACGCAATATCCTGTGTTGTTGGATGAATTTTTATCTATGGATTTTGAATTGCCAAAACGCAGCGATTTGGAAGATTCTTTGCGCCAACAATTGCTGCGCATTGAACTGGATGAAGTTGAAGACCTCATGCGGGTGCTACGTTTATTCAAAAAATCCAACGTATTAACAGTTGCGGCCAGCGATGTACTGGCAGAAAGTCACTTAATGAAAGTGTCAGATGCGTTAACCGATATTGCCGAAGTGACCGCAAATGCAGCCCTACAACTGGCCTATCAAATGATTGTCAAAAAACATGGTTATCCGCTAGACAGTGAAGGGCAGCGCTGTGGTTTGGAGCATAACGCTTTTGCCATTATTGGTTATGGCAAAGTGGGTGGCATCGAACTGGGTTACGGCTCAGATTTAGACGTGGTTTTTATTCACAACATGGATGAACAAGCCGATACCGATGGCATTAAACCGATCAGTGGCTTTGAGTTTGCCATGCGGGTGGCACGCAAATTTGTATCTTTAATGACCACGCAAACTTTAGATGGTCGCGTTTATGATGTCGATACCCGTTTACGTCCTTCGGGAGATGCGGGTTTACTGGTGACCAGTTTACGCGCTTTCGAGCAATATCAACTGAAAAGTGCGTGGCTGTGGGAGCATCAGGCTTTGGTTCGTGCACGCAGTATTGCAGGCGAACAATGTTTACGTGACAAGTTTGAAGTGTTGCGTTGTCAGATTTTAACCCAGCCGCGAGATGAAGCTTATGTCCGCAGTGAAGTGCTGAAAATGCGTCAAAAAATGAAAGATCATTTGGGTTCATCTAAAGAGCAAAAAAAAGATGGAATTTTTCATTTAAAACAGGATGCAGGTGGTATCGTTGATATCGAATTTATGGCACAGTATGCGGTATTAGCCTGGAGTGGGTCGAATCCTGATCTCGCCCATTATTCCGACAACGTAAGAATCCTTGAAGATGCCGCAAAAACAGGTTGCTTATCCAGCGACGATGCGACAGCATTGATTCAAGCTTATCTCCGTGAACGAGCCGAAAGCCACCGCTTAGCCCTTGCAAATCAATCCATGCAAGTCAATGCTGCGGACTGGTACGATACCCGTGAGGTCGTTTGCAAGTTATGGCAAAGATTAATTGATCCGACTGCTATGTCTGCGTTGGATTAAAATGACTATTGTATAAACATTTGGAGTGTGTGCCATGAATTTGGCTGATCGTGATGGTTTTATTTGGCAAGATGGACAATTGGTTGACTGGCGTGATGCAAAAATTCACGTCTTAACGCATACCTTACACTACAGTATGGGTGTGTTTGAGGGTGTCCGCGCTTATGAAACGCCAAACGGAACTGCGATTTTCCGTCTTCAGGACCATACTAAGCGTTTGTTAAACTCTGCAAAAATCTATCAAATGAAAGTACCATTTGATCAAGCAGCTTTAGAACAGGCGCAAATTGATGTGGTACGTGAAAACAAACTTTCATCGTGCTATTTACGTCCATTAATTTGGATTGGTTCTGAAAAATTGGGTATTGCTGCAACCAATAACACCATTCATGCTGCTGTTGCGGCTTGGGGGTGGGGTGCATACTTGGGTGAAGAAGCGATGGCTAAAGGTATTCGCGTTAAAACTTCATCGTTTACGCATCATCATCCAAACGTGACCATGTGTAAAGCTAAAGCTTCTGGTAACTACACTTTGTCTATTCTTGCACACCAAGAAGTAGCGCAAGCAGGCTATGACGAAGCGATGTTGATGGATCCACAAGGTTATGTATGCCAAGGTTCTGGCGAAAACGTATTCTTAATTAAAGATGGCGTTTTACATACACCAGACATCGCAGGCGGTGCTTTAGATGGTATTACGCGTCAAACGGTGATCACCATTGCTAAAGACTTGGGTTATGAGGTAGTTGAACGCCGTATTACGCGTGATGAATTCTACATTGCCGATGAAGCCTTCTTTACAGGTACAGCAGCAGAAGTTACTCCAATTCGTGAATACGATGACCGTGTAATTGGCTGTGGTTCACGTGGCCCAATTACCACTGAAATTCAAAAAACTTTCTTTGATGCAGTTCAAGGCAAGAATGACAAATATGCACATTGGTTGACTTACGTTAAATAAGTCACGCGTGTGTACCTGAGTCTATATTACTGACTCAGGTGTGATGACCCCATTCAGGCAGTGGCTTGAATGGGGTTTTGTTTTGTCTGCTATTACGTTATTGAACGGCTAAACTTCTTGGGAGGTTTATTTCTCACGTTACAGACATAGATGAATGATCAACTGTTTCTTCGTTGAGCTGGTGATGTACTAATTTGATCTTTTGGATAAATTCAGCCGCCCAAAACATGGCTTTTTTATAGCGAGAGGCAATCCCTACAATTGGTGAGATTTGATTTTAAAAAACGCTCAGTCTGTCGAATGTGATAGGAGATAGTGAATCAAATACGTGAAAAGTGTAGTAAAAATTAGACTAGAAACCGAATTTTGACCATTCTTTCAAAAATAAATCCACTTAAAATGTAACAAAAGTTAAAATAAAAATGTTATTAAAGTTAAATAAAAACAATGTGTTGGTTTAAATGTAAATAAATATATATTTTTCATTATCCCTAAAATTTGGATCACAAATTTTGGGGAGTGAGCTGCTCCCTAGTTTTTTGCGATGTCATTTAAAACAGTACTTTAATCTCGTAATTTGCTGAAATTCAAAGTTTATTAAAAATTGTGTGAAATGGGGCGTATAGATGGATTTTTGTGAGAAATACCTAAAATGAAGAAACTTGCTAAGGATTGAGTTTCAATAATTCTAACGATATCTCAAGTGAGTGAATGATTAAAAAATGGTTTTTTATAAGAGTTATGGAGAAATGACATGTCTAAATTTATTAAAACTGCTGCTGCTTTGATGGTTTTCGGAGCTTTTTCAACGGTAACAATGGCGGGTGGTGGTAATAATCCCCCTAAAGACCCTAACCCAACCCCAGTATGTAACGAAGGGCCATGTACAGGAAGTATTCCAATTCAAGTGATTGTGCCTAAGCGCTGTGAGCTGAAAGTGAAAACACCAAGTATCTCATTAAAAGATGGTGCACAAGCTTCTGGTCAATTTATGGTTGGGGCGAATGCAAACTACAACTTATTGGTCGATACCGACAACCGTGTTGGTGGAGGCAAAACAACCAAATCTGCAGCCAAATCAGGTAATCATGCAGTGGGCTTAACGGTTGAAACCAAACGTGCGGGTTCACCATCTTTGATTCAGTTAAACGATCAGCAAACCAATATTGCGCCAGGCAACAATGGCTGGAGTACTTACAATGTCTTGGTTAAAAGTGACGGTGTAGGTATTTCTAAACCAGCGGGTACCTATACCGATAAATACAACATTCGAGTGTCATTCTAATTCACTTGAACGCAATCTGAATCAGTTGGCTTTACCGACAGGGTGGAGTCAACTTTTTAGTCTAAAGACAAGCGTAATCAGACATTGTTGGGGGATGCATGAAAAAATTATTGAAATATGTGCTGGTCGCAAGTTGTTTATGTGCAGAGGCAGTTTATGCAAATTTGGTGATTTCACCGACGCAAATGTATTTGGGCGATAAAGCACGACAGCGCAGTGCAACAGTAGTCATGGAAGCCACAGATCTTACTGAACCGAAAAGCTTTGAAATGTCTGCCTACAAATGGTCGCAAAATGCACAGGGTGAAGATGTGCTAGAACCAGAACAAGACATCTTAATTAATCCTAAAAACTTTGTTTTACAACCGAATGCACAACAAGTGATACGCGTAGGTTTTAGCCGACCACTTTCTAAGGAAGAAATGGCGCAAGAAAAAACTTGGCGTATTGTTTTTAAAGAAATTGCCCCTGTGGTGGAAGAAGACGCTCTCCAATTTTTATTTACGATTTCTGTTCCTTTATTTGTGGGTAAGCAAGATGCCATTCAGGTGACTGCAACCCCGCGTTATCAAAACGACCATTTGTTTTTAGAGATAGAAAATCATGCTGCATCGCATGTGCAAATTTCTTCAATCAGCATTTTAAACCAACAAAAACAACCCATCGCAACCACACGTGAAATGAAATATTTGTTAAATCAACAAAAACACAGCTTTGATATGGGGCAAATCAAACTCAGTGATTTGAAAAATTACATACTCAAACTTGAAACAGATAAAAGTGAGCAAGCCATTGAGTTAAAAATGAAGGGCTAAATCATGCATAGAACTCGACTGTTTTTTGCGCTGCAATGTGTCCTGTGGGGGATACCATTACCCGCCAATGCTGCCAATACTGAAATGGCATTGAATAGTGTCTGGCTAAATGGCGTAGATCGTGTCATTGAAAGTCTAGTGTTGCAGCAGGATGGGCAACGCTATATGGAATGCGAGGTTTTGCAACAACTCGGTTTACAGCAAGACCGCTTACAAAAACACAGCGCACAAACTCAGTTCTGTTCTGTAAGCACCAATGAAATTCAGTCCGTGCAAGACGCTGCGCTGCAAGCCATAAAACTAACTGTACCAGCCAGCTATTTTATTGATGCACAATTTACCCAAACGCATGCGATTCCCTCAAAAGCGGACTTGGGTGGCTTTTTAAATTATGATGTGCTGTATGCACGTTATGATAATTACAATGAAATAAATGGCTTGACGGAGCTTGGTGTTTTTAAAGATTACTGGATTTTTAAAAATGCCATGATGTATCGCAAAGAGGTAGAACAAGATCAAGATAAGCTACTGCGTTTGAATACCAGTTTTGAAATAGAGTTTCCATCACGTTATCAGCGTTTAACCTTGGGTGATAACACCAGCGTTTATAATCCATTATTAGATACATTCAGATTTGGCGGTGTATCTTTTGGTTCGAATTTTAGTAGTTATCCAGACTTTATTTATTGGAATGTACCCACCTTAAGAGGCAGTGCTGTACTGCCATCCACCGTCGATTTATACATTAATGGCATCAATTTATATCAACAACAGATTACACCCGGACACTATAGCTTAAATACAGGCGCCAATATTCAGCAGTCGGGTGAGGCGCAGGTGGTGGTGGAAGATGTATTGGGTAACCGTACCGTGCAATCCTTTCCTGTCTATGTCACCACGCAATTACTCAAACCTGGGTTAAATGAATATAACTTTTCTGCAGGCAAGTTGCGTTATGACTATGACTACGTGTCAGATGATTATCGTGAGTTTTTTGGCAACCTTTATTTCAGACGTGGAATTACAGACAGCACGACTTTAGGAACCAATTTAAGTTATAGCAAAGATGTGCAGAATGTCGGGTTGCTATGGACGCAATCTCTCAGCAAATATGCCTTGTTAGATACGCATGCTGCGTCTAGCCACAGTGATTGGGGCGATGGTTATACCTTTGGCGCTTCGTTAAGCCGTAATGGAAGTCGGGTTGCACTTGGTGCAAGTCATAAATACTACAGTCCTGAATATCGTGGTTTGGGTTATAGCGATATGACACAAACAGTGGAATACGACAACTTAGCTTATGTCAGTATTTTCAATATTCCTTTCATTAATACCTTAAATGTGAACTATCTAGAGCGCCGTTATCATCCCAATGCAAATAATAGCTTTGCAGATAGCCAAATGCTTACAGTTGGTTTTTCTCGTATGTTTGGGCGTCAAACTTCACTGTCGTTTTCTTATTATAAAGATTTGAAAGTGCAGGATAGTGACGGGGCATATTTAACACTGAATTATCAATTTGACCAACGCCGCAGTGCGCAGCTTTCGCATAATTTTGATGAGCAAACCCAGTTGCGTTATGCACAGAGCAGCCTGACGCAAAATGGTGTGGATTACACTCTTGCTGTGCGTCACCAACAAACAGAAGGGGATATTGGGGTAAATGCCTATACCGCCCTGAAAATGCCGATGGGTAATTTATATTTAAGCCACGATGAAAGTGAACGCTTTAGCTACAGTCAAGCCAATTATCAGGGTGCAGTAGTGTGGTTAGACCGTAAATGGGCCATGACCAAATATGTAGACAATGCTTTTGCTTTGGTGAATGTTGGTGATATTCCAAATGTGGAAGTACAACGTGCCTTAACACCTGTTGGTAAAACCAATCAACACGGTTATGTGTTTGTGCACGACATTGTGCCTTACGTCAATTACGACGTGTCTTTTGATCAAGACCAGTTAGATTTGTATGACAGCTTTGAATATTCAAGCCAAAAAGTGATTGGTATGAATCAACGCGGCTATAAAGTGAATTTCCCTGTTCAGCGTACAGGATTGATCATATTGCGTTTACTCACGCCCGATCAGCAGACCTTTGTGCAGGGCAGTGAAGTGTATTTAAGTGATGATGCAACCGAATTTGTACCTGTGGGCAGCGATGGAAAAGTACATTTATATGGTGTGAAAGCAGGCAGTTATACGCTGAAGGTTAAAACCAAAGGTGGAAAAGTTTGCCATAGTTCACTTGAAGTCCCTCAAATTAAAGCAGGCACTGTTCCACAAACCAGACAGTTAGATTTGATTTGTCAGTAAGTATATCAGCAGGATGATTGAGGATGAGAACATGAAAAAATTAGGGATGGTAAAAAAATTAAGTCTAGTGCTGTGTGGATGCTGGATTTGTTTTCCTGCACAGGCTTGCACCATTGGTTCGGTCAGTGAATCTTTATTGCAAATGAGCTCACAATACCGTAGCCAGACTGCAACCAGTTTTAATGTGCGCTGTGATCGAGGTTATAGCATTCAGTTCAGTAGTCGTAATTTACGTGACAAACATGGCAGCAGTTTTGTGAATAATGGCACACACCGTTTACGCACCAGTATGAGTATTATGGGAGCAAAAACAAATCTGTGGAACACGCCCATCGCAGGGCATGTTTCTACGACAGGACATAAATACAGTGTCGCGGTACGCTTGGATGAACAACCGAGTTTGACAACGCCAGCAGGTCGTTATACCGATGAGTTGTATATTAATTTACTTTTTTAGAGGGCTTCGATGTGCAGCAGATCAGGTATTCAGCAAACAAGATATTCAGCAGGCAGGTATCCAATATCTGCTTTTTTTATCTATTTAGGGTGAATGACAGCAAACGATTTACATTAAATTTATACATAAAACTATATGTGCAAAACTAGGTATAGGCGATCATCGAGTTGTTAAAAAAATGACAAATGTGTCACCAAAGCATCATATTACTGCAATGCAGCTGCTCTATGCTAGCAAGCATAAAATAAGAATTGAGCATAAGGCGATGAGCAATGTATTGGCAAAGCAGAGCAGTAAATTAGAGCGTTACAGCGATGCATTTAAATTTCATTTCAAACAAGATCAAAAACAAAAAAGTAGCCAGCCTACCTCTGAACTCTCAGACCTTGTCCGCCCACGTTTAAAAATTGCCCTTGTAACAGAAACCTGGCCACCTGAAATTAATGGTGTGGCACGTTCACTGTTGCAGCTTTGCAAAGGATTGCAGGAACTTGGACACAAAATTTTATTGATTCGCCCTGAACAAAAACAAGCCTGCACTCAATTCCAACCGTATCAAGAATGTCTGGTAAAAGCACAAGCCATTCCTAAATATCATAATTTACAATTTGGCTGGCCGCAGTGGTCTAAACTTTCGCAGGCTTTAGATGAGTTTCAACCTGATGTGGTGCATATCGTCACTGAAGGCCCTTTAGGGCTTGCCAGTTTACATATTGCAAAATCAAAAAATATTCCAGTATCAAGTGGTTTTCACTCCGCATTTCAAGATTTTAGCCGTTTTTTCGATTTGGCATTTTTACTCAAGCCAATTCAGCACTATCTAAAATGGTTTCATAACAATACCTCGCTGACGTGTGTGCCAAGTAGCCATACTGAAAAATCATTGCGTCAGTTTGGTGTGCAAGGGCCTTTGGTGGTGGTTGGGCGTGGTGTCGATGTTGAATATTTTTCACCAGATTTTCGTTCTACCCAACTGCGAGCAAGCTGGGGTGCGAGTGAAAATACGCGGGTGATGTTGTATGTAGGGCGTTTATCACCTGAAAAAGAAGTCAATCTTATTATTGATGCCTATCAGCGTATGCCAAAAAATACCGAACAGCCTGTGAAATTGGTGATTGTTGGAGATGGGCCAGACCGTGAACGTTTAGAAGCCATGAACGCTCAGGGAGATATCATTTTTACAGGTAGTTTAAGTGGCACAGCACTTGCACAAGCCTATGCCAGTGCCGATGTGTTTGCTTTTGCCAGTCAGGTCGAAACCTTTGGCAATGTCGTGTTAGAAGCTATGGCCAGTGGCTTGCCTGTCATTGCTTATGACTATGCTTGCGCACGTTTACATCTAAAACCGAATGAAACAGGCTGGTTGAGTCCACTCGGTCAGCCAGAAGATTTGGTCGGTCATATCCACCGACTTCCCGATCTTACAACCCTTAGACAGATGGGCGAACACGCCCGCAAAGCGACTTTAAATATTGGCTGGCAGTATCCAGTCCAACAATTTGAGCAGGCGTTATATCTGGTGGCGAAGGAGCTACACATGCCATCTTAGCTATACGCCAAAGAGGAGAGAACTGATGAAGTTTAAAAATGCAAAAATAAGAATGCTGGATCTCGACTTAAAAGGCTGTTTGTATCTTAACCATTTTTCCCACTCTCAGCGGGTGGCACAATTTTTTAAAGTTATTAGCCGTTTGGGCGATGGTGTGTTCTGGTATGTCATGCTCGCAAGTGCATGGATGATGCAGGGCATTGGTTATAGTTTACAAATTATTTATCTGTTGTTAGGCGGATCTGTCGGCACAGGTATTTATAAATATTTAAAACAAAAAACCGTCCGTCCACGTCCGTATCAGGTACACCAAGTGATCCGTTTGGGTGAACGTCCCTTAGATCATTTTAGCTTCCCATCAGGTCACACTTTGCATGCAGTCATGACCACAACGGTTTTGGGTTATATCCAGCCAGTATTGTTGATGTTGATGTTGCCCTTTACGATTTTGGTGGCCGTTTCCCGTATGATTTTAGGCTTGCACTATCCGAGTGATGTGGCAGTCGGGGCGATGATTGGCGGTTCAGTGGCGAGTGCGATTATTTTGGCTGCACCTTATGTAAATATTGTTTTATAAGCTTGGATAAAACCAAATCGAAAATTCAGTGCAGTAATGGCAGGCAGCCCATGCGAAATTTGTTAAAGTAGTCGCTGTCTTGACTAGAATAGGGAATACACATGGGTTTACGTTGGACGGACAGCATCGACATTGCCATTGAGTTATATGAGGCGCATCCCGATGTCGATCCGCAATGGATTCGTTTTACCGATTTGCACGCTTGGGTCTGTGCTTTGCCAGAGTTTCAAGATGATCCCGAAAAATCGACTGAAGGCATCTTAGAAGCCATTCAAATGGCGTGGATTGACGAAGCACGTTAATCTAGCGGTGTGAAGCAAGATTGATTTGCCGATCAAGGTCCTGCACAATGCGCTTCATATCGAAAAAAGCAATTTTTTTACACATCAAAAGCAGAAAATAGCCCATTATTCGGTATAATGCGGCAAAATTTTCGCGTCAACATTGACTTAAGGAGCCAATCATGGCTATTGAACGTACTTTATCTATCGTAAAACCAGATGCAGTTGCTAAAAACCACATCGGTGACATCTTTGCTCGTTTCGAAAAAGCTGGTCTTAAAATCGTTGCGACTAAAATGAAACACCTTTCTCAAGCTGAAGCTGAAGGCTTCTACGCTGAGCACAAAGAACGTGGTTTCTTTGGTGACCTAGTTGCGTTCATGACTTCTGGTCCAGTCGTTGTTTCAGTTCTTGAAGGTGAAAACGCAGTTCTTGCTCACCGTGAAATTTTAGGTGCAACAAACCCTAAAGAAGCTGCACCTGGTACAATCCGTGCAGATTTCGCTGTAAGCATCGATGAAAACGCTGCTCACGGTTCAGACTCAGTTGCATCTGCAGAGCGTGAAGTAAACTACTTCTTTGCTCAAACTGAAGTTTGCCCACGTACTCGTTAATACGCAGTATTCAAACCAGATAAGTGTTATTATGCTTATCTGGTTTTTTATTCTCCGATTTTTATTTTCTGAATAAACCTTTGCTCACCTCTTGAGCTTCTCCTTTCATCTTTAGACATGGTTTAGGTATACACACATGAGTACAGAAGTCCTCGCTGCATCTGCGACAGATGTTCAGCAAGCATCTGCGTCCGCTCCTGCACAGTCTGCGACTGCAGAGAAAGTGAATCTCCTTGGCATGTCACGTCCACAAATGGAAAAATTCTTTGAAGATTTAGGCGAGAAGAAATTCCGTGCAGGGCAGGTGATGAAATGGATTCACCAGTTTTTTGTTACAGATTTTGCTGAAATGACCAATATTTCAGGCAAGTTACGTGAAAAACTGGAAAAGATTTGTGAAATTAAAGCGCCTGAAGTGGTGCATAAAAATTATTCTAAAGACGGTACTCGTAAGTGGGTATTCCGTGTCGGTGATGGTGAAGGCTCATTGGTCGAAACCGTTCTGATTCCTGCCGAAGACAAAACTGGCTCACGTAAAACCCTGTGTATTTCATCGCAAGTAGGTTGTGCACTTGACTGTTCATTTTGTTCTACGGGTAAACAAGGTTTTCAGCGTGACCTAACCCAAGCCGAAATTATTGGTCAGTTGTGGATGGCAAACTATTCCTATATGGAAGATGTGCCTGTGATTGAACGTGAGCGTTCTGTGACCAACGTGGTGATGATGGGTATGGGCGAACCGTTGTTGAATTACGATGCCGTCTTGAACGCCATGCGCATTATGCTAGATGACTTTGCTTATGGCATGTCTAAGCGTCGTGTGACTTTATCGACTTCGGGTGTTGTACCTAAAATTGACCAATTGGCACAAGATATTGATGTGGCTTTGGCAATTTCTTTGCACGCCACCAATAACGAACTGCGTGATGAACTTGTTCCAATCAATAAAAAATATCCATTGGAACAATTAATCGCAGCTTGTCAGCGTTATATTGGCAAAGATGGCAACGAAAGTGCGCGTAAACACGTGACCATTGAATATGTCATGTTAGATGGTGTAAATGACCATCCTGAACATGCGCAGCAAATGATTAAGCTACTCAAGAACCTGCCAAGCAAGATTAATTTGATTCCATTTAACCCATTTCCGCACGCGCCGTATGGACGTTCAAGCCGAAATCGAATTATTTCTTTCCAAAAAACTTTGTCTGATGCAGGTTTTGTGTGTACGATTCGTCAGACACGTGGTGATGATATTGATGCTGCGTGTGGGCAATTGGTCGGACAAGTGGCAGACCGCACCCGCCGTGCCGAACAGTGGAAAAAGAAAGTTGCAGCGCAAAATGAAATCATACGCTCGCAAGGATAATGACTTGTATAGATAACTAACTTGCATCGAACGAAGACGCAAAGGGGATGTCCATTGAATAAGCCTGTATTTAAAATCGCACAAATTACAACTGTTTGTATTTCGGCAATTTTTGCTGCAGCTTGTCAAACCACAGCTCCAACCTTAGGGCAAAAAGACCCTGAAAAAGCGGTGCAAGTACGTACGCAGTTGGCAGCAGAATACTTAAAAAATGGCGATTTAGACTCAGCCAAACGCGCACTTGATCAAGCTTTGGAAAGCGATTCACGTGATTCCACCGCTAATATGATGATGGGCGTGTTGCTGCAACAAGAAGGCAGCAAGCTGAATTTAGAAAAAGCCGATGCGTATTTTAAGCGTGCCATTGCCGCTGACCCAAAAAATGCACAAGCGCGTAACAACTATGGTACGTATTTATATCAAGTAGAACGCTATAATGATGCGATTGAGCAGCTCAGTATTGCAGGTGCAACACTGGGTTATGATCAACGCTTTAGAGCATTGGAAAATGTAGGTCGTATTTACTTGAAATTAGGCGATATAGAGAATGCCGAAAAGTCATTCAAACAAGCCTTGCAAGCCAATCGCGATTCTTATGTTTCAATGTTAGAGTTGTCGGAAATTTTATATTTAAGACAACAATTTGCACCCGCGCGACAATTGTATGAACAATTTGTACGTGCTGTGGGGCAAAAAAATCAGGGTGCGCGTGCCTTATGGATTGGGATTCGTTTAGCACGTGCCAATGGCGATCAATTGGGAACTCAGGTTTTAGTGAACCAGCTGCGTGCATTATTTCCCAATAGCCAAGAATACCAACGTTATTTGCAATTACAGTACAGTACTGAGGCCGTATGGAAGTAAATCCTAATTCACCGCAACCCACACAGGGGACAACGCCTGTACCCCATGCATTAGGAAATGTTCAACGTCCAGGTGAGTACCTTCGTCAAATTCGCGTCAATCAAAAACGCGAACTGGATGATGTTTCAAAAGATTTGAAAATTCCATTAAAAACGCTGATGGCGCTAGAGCAAGACGAATATACCGCTTTGCCTGAAGCGACCTTTATTAAAGGTTATTATCGTACCTATGCCAAATATTTACAGGTCGATGCTTCAGCCATTATTCAGCGTTTTGATGAAATTTATGCCAACGATACAGGGTTGTTGCCAAATCACGCCTTGAACAATTCACCCATCAAAATTATGGGAAAACTGCCAGGCTCTAACCGCGATCGCAATAAAAAGTGGCTCACACGTATCGCTGTGATTGTGGCGGTATTGCTGTTGTTGTGGGCATTGGTCGCGCTAATTCAAAACTGGATGTCGTCTGGTCAAGAGGGTGCAGAACCTGAAATTGCAGTACTGCAATCCGATGTGCAAATCATTTCTGACAATGCGACAGGCAGCACGCCTGCACTTGCTTCGGGCGATCAGCTGAATTTGCAATTTGCTCGTCCAACTTCAGTGCATATTGTTGACTCTGCTGGCAATGTTTTAGCGACAGGACGTCAAGCCTCTACTTTAAATTTACAAGGCGAAGCCCCATTTCAAATTCGCTTAGATGATGCGACTGCTGTGTCATTAAGTTTGAACAATGAGTCGATTTCATTATCGCCATATACTGTGAACGGAAAAGCAGAATTCCGTTTATCTCGATAATGCAGCAAGGTAGAGCGATATCATGATTGTAAATCCAATTCAACGCCGTCCGACCCGTAAAATTCGTGTGGGTTCTGTCTATGTGGGTGGTGATGCGCCCATTAGCATCCAAAGTATGACCAATACGGAAACCTGCGATGTTGCTGCAACCGTGGCGCAAATTCAGCGTTGTGTAGATGCGGGCGTAGACATCATGCGTGTTTCTGTACCAACCATGGAAGCCGCAGCTGCATTTGGCGAAATTCGTAAGCAAGTATCTGTGCCGTTGGTGGCAGACATTCACTTTGACTATAAAATTGCATTGGCAGTTGCCGATGCGGGTGCAGACTGTTTGCGGATTAACCCGGGTAATATTGGTTCGGAAGCCAAGATTCGTGAAGTGGTGGCTGCTGCCAAACATCATGATATTTCTATGCGAATTGGTGTGAATGCAGGATCGCTGGAAAAAGATATTCAGAAAAAATATGGCGAGCCGACAGGTGCAGCATTGCTGGAATCTGCTATGCGTCATATTGATATTTTAGACCGTTTAGATTTTCAGGAATTTAAAGTTTCAGTCAAAGCATCGAATGTGTTTTTAACCATGGATGCTTATCGTTTGTTATCACAACAAATTGATAATCCATTACATTTAGGCGTAACTGAAGCAGGTATTTACCGTACAGGCACCGTAAAATCTGCAATTGCCTTGGGCGGTCTGCTCATGGAAGGTATTGGCGATACTATGCGTATTTCGCTTGCGGCAGAACCTGAAGATGAAGTCAAAATCGGTTTTGATATTCTAAAATCTTTAGGTTTACGCTCTAACGGGATTAACTTTATTGCCTGCCCAAGCTGTTCACGTCAGGAATTTAACGTCATTTCTGTAATGCAGGCATTGGAGGAGCGTTTAGAAGATATTCGTACTCCAATGGATGTATCGGTCATTGGTTGTAAAGTGAATGGCCCGGGCGAAGCTAAAGAAGCTGATATTGGTGTGGTGGGCGCAAGTCCGCGTTCATTGGTTTATCGTAATGGTGAAAAGAGCCATTTAATTGATACCAATCAACTCGTTGATGAAATCGAAAGCATGGTTCGTCAGCGTGTTACAGAGCTTGAACAAGCTAAATCTAAAGAGATTATTCGTACAAATTTTTCTGAGTAAGTCATGAGTTCAATTGTTGCAATTAAAGGTTTTAATGACATTCTTCCAACGCAAACACCTGCGTGGAGACGTCTAGAGCAACATTTAGCATCTTTAATGGATGCTTATGGTTATCAACAAATTCGTTTGCCAATGGTTGAGCAAACCAATTTGTTTAAGCGTTCAATTGGTGATGCGACCGATATTGTTGAAAAAGAAATGTACACATTCTTAGACAAGGGTAATCCGCCTGAGTCTTTGACTTTGCGTCCTGAAGGAACTGCGGGTTGTGTACGTGCCATGTTAGAGCACAATTTGCTACGTGGTGCGACACCGCGCGTGTGGTATATCGGCCCAATGTTTCGTTATGAAAAACCGCAAAAAGGTCGTTATCGTCAATTCCACCAATTTGGTGTAGAAACTTTTGGCGTTGCAACACCAGATATGGATGCCGAACTTATTTTAATGACTGCGCGTTTATGGAAACGTATGGGCGTTGCCGATAAAGTTCGCTTAGAGTTGAATACGCTGGGTGAGTCGGATGAGCGCGCAGCGTATCGTGCCGCTTTGGTTGAGTTTTTGGAAGCGCACAAAGCCGATTTAGACGAAGACTCACAGCGTCGTTTAAGTACTAACCCACTGCGTATTTTGGACTCGAAAGATGCTAAAACGCAAAGCATCCTAGAAAATGCTCCAAAATTGCATGATTTTATGGGTGAAGATACGCTGAATCACTTTGCCCAATTACAGCAGTATTTAACCGATGCAGGCATTGAGTTTGTGATTAATCAAAAACTGGTACGTGGTTTAGATTATTACAATAAAACCGTTTTTGAATGGACAACCACGCATTTAGGTTCGCAAGGCACAGTTTGTGCAGGCGGGCGCTATGATGGTTTGGTTGGGCAGTTGAAGGGTAAGGCAGATCAGTCCGTACCTGCCGTGGGCTTCGCCATGGGCATTGAGCGTTTATTGTTGTTGCTTGAGCAAGTCGAAGACAATACGCCTGTACGTGATTGTGAAGTATTCTTGTTGGCAGATCCAACAACTCAAGGCAAGGCGTTGGTTTTAGCTGAGCAAATTCGTGACCAATTCGAACAAGCGGGCAGCCAGATTCGCTTAAAAGTTGGTTCACAAGGCTCAATGAAAAGCCAAATGAAAAAAGCCGATCAATCAGGTGCAATCTATGCCTTGATTTTTGGTGAGCGCGAAGCGGAAGCACAGCAATTGGCAGTGAAAACCTTGGCAACTGCTGAGCAAACGACTGTTGCAGTGACCAAAATTGTGCCTTTCATCATTGAAAAATTTTCTTCACAATAAGCCAAATAACATAAGGAAAAGGGTAATCCAATGAGCGCATTGAGTGATGACGAACAACTTGATAGTTTAAAATCGTTTGCGAAAAAATATGGTTCAGCCATGATTAGCGGGATTTTAATTGCGTTGATTGCCTTTTTCGGATGGCAATATTGGCAGAAAAAAACCTTGGCAGAGCAGCAAATGAATACTGCTAAAGTGCAACAACTGATGGATGATGCACGTACAGCAGAAGGCAATCCAGATGCCTTCAGTCAATTGTCTGCAACTGCCGATAAAATTGTGAAAGAAGTCCCTGATTCTGCGCAAGCTATTCAAACTCAATTCTTAATGGCTAAACTCGCTTACGATCAGCAAGATTTTGCTGCCGCAGAAAAAGCCTTAAAGAAAGTTGAAAACTCTAAAGTAAAAGACCAAGGCTTAGTGCAATTGGTTAAGTTGCGTTTGGCTTATGCACAGTTGGCGCAAAAGAAATACGATGAAGCTATTCAAAGTTTGGCCGCGGTGACTGATCCTGCATTTAAAGCGACTGCAGATGAAGCGCGTGGCGATGTTTATGTCGCGAAAAATGACCGTGAAAATGCCAAAAAAGCCTATCAAAGTGCATGGGATACTTTGGTGGAACGTAAACAAGAACGTCAAATTTTACAAATAAAACTCGAAAGTGTTGGTGTTTTGGTGGATGATCCTGAAATTGAACGCCCAGTATTAGAAACACAAGTGGATGAGAGCTAATGAATAGAAAGTATAAAATACCGTTTGCACTGACCGTTTTAACCCTCGCTTTAGTGGGGTGTTCTACCAATAAAATTAAAGTTGCAGAAGTTAAGCCAAATCCACTGCCAAAACTTGAGCAAGCACAAAGTCTAGTTCCTGTATTTTCACAAAGCGTTGCATCGACTACATCA
Source organism: Acinetobacter sp. YH12211 (assembly GCF_013418015.1). NCBI lineage: Bacteria > Pseudomonadati > Pseudomonadota > Gammaproteobacteria > Moraxellales > Moraxellaceae > Acinetobacter > Acinetobacter sp. YH12211. The sequence continues at coordinate 51,011 of NZ_VPCW01000005.1, read as the reverse complement.
GCCGATCCACTACGCCTGCAATTAGATGCCGAAAACGGGGTAATTTATACTGTTGATCCTAAAGGTGAGATGGCTGCCTATCAAGGCAAGCAACGTCTTTGGCAAAAACAAGTGTCTAAGCAAGGCTTAACGGCAGGTGTCAATGCTGCTGAAGGCATTGTGGTTGCAGGAAATGCCAAAGGTCAATTGTTTGCTTTAGATCAGCAAACAGGTGAACAAAAGTGGGTTGCAAAGTTAACAGGAGCAATTCTTGCACCATCGTTAATTCAGGCAGGTCGTGTGGTGACTGTAAGTAATGATGGCACGGTATATGCACACAATGCCGAAACAGGTCAATTGGTTTGGACTTACAATTTACCAAACGTACAATTTAGCTTACGTGGCATGGCGGCACCCGTTGCGCTCGATTCACGTACTGTGCTGATTGCTTCTGCAAATGCCTATGTCTATGCACTAGATATTGTTACAGGCGTACCACGTATGCAGCGTCGTGTTGCTATTAGTGAAGGCCGTTCAGATATTCAACGCTTAAATGATATTGATGGCGACCCTGTGGTTGCAGGTCAATTCTTAGTGACCACAAGCTATCAAGGTCAGGTCACTGTATTGGACTTAGCTTCACAACAAGTGATTTGGAGTGAAGACGCAAGCAGTACCAAACGCCCAGAAGTGGCGGGGAATGGTGTATTTGTCAGCACTGCAGATGGCAAAATTGCAGCTTATGAAATCACATCAGGACAAGCACTTTGGGAAAATGACAGTTTACTCAACCGTCGTTTATCTAATCCTGTATTGTTTGGACAATATTTAGTGGTAGGTGATTTAGATGGTGTCTTACACCTCATTGATCCAAGTTCAGGGCAACTGGTTGGACGTTCAAAAACCAATGGCGAAGTCCGTTCATTGCGTGTAATTGACAATCAACTCTATGTCGCAACGCAAAAGGGCGCATTAAGCGTTTGGCAGAACCGCTAATTTTGTTCTGACTTTTATGCTAAAATAGTTGTCCGTATTTTTACGCGGGGTAATTGAATCATCAATGCCCCGTGTTTTTATTTAATAGAGTGGTCGATGTTCTCTCTGTCGTTTGCGTGGTCGCAACGCTGAACCCAACATCCATACTCTGTTCTTTCTTCCACAGTTTCGGATGTACAGACCATTGAAACTGACTGATCTTGAATAAAGGTTAATCTATGAAACCCGTAATTGCGCTCATTGGTCGTCCGAACGTCGGAAAATCAACGCTGTTTAACCAGATTACCAAGAGCCGTGATGCACTTGTTGCCGACTTTGCAGGTCTGACACGTGACCGCAAATATGGTGATGCAACCTATCAAAATAAATCTTTCATTGTGGTCGATACTGGCGGTATTGGCGAAAGTGAAGGTGGCATCGACTCTTACATGGCTGAACAATCTAAAACAGCCATCCATGAAGCCGATATGATCATTTTTGTGGTCGATGCACGTGCAGGCTTGTTGGCATCGGATGAGCAAATTGCGCGTGAATTGCGTACTTTGGGCAAAAAAGTATTCTTGGTGGCGAACAAAGTAGATGGCGTACATGCCGAAGCCGCTTTGGTTGAGTTCTTTAAACTGGGTATGGGCGAGCCATTGCAAGTGGCTGCCAGCCATGGTCGAGGCGTTCAGCAAATGCTGGAAGACGTTTTGGCAGATGTTCCTGAAGATGAAAACCCAGATGCACACGATCAAGACACAGGTTTGCGTTTAGCCATTATTGGACGTCCAAACGTGGGTAAATCGACACTGGTCAATCGTTTATTGGGCGAAGAACGTGTAGTGGCATACGATCAGCCAGGTACGACACGTGACTCAGTCTATATTCCGTTTGAGCGCAACGAACGTAAATACACCTTGATTGATACTGCAGGTGTGCGTCGTAAAGGTAAGGTCGATGAAATGATCGAGAAATTCTCGATTGTGAAAACCTTGCAAGCCATGAAAGATGCACACGTGGTGGTGATTGTGGTTGATGCACGTGATGGTATTGTCGAGCAAGATTTGCACTTAATTGGTTACGCACTTGAAGCAGGGCGTGCCATGGTGATTGCGATTAACAAATGGGACAATATGTCCGAATATGATCGCAAACAATGTAAGTTAGATGTTGAGCGTCGTTTTGACTTTATTCCATGGGCAAAAATCCACCTGATTTCTGCCTTGCATGGTACAGGCGTGGGTGACTTATATCCATCTATCCACCGTGCGTATGAGTCATCGCACTTAAAAGTGTCACCTGCCAAATTGACGCAAATTTTGAATGACGCAACAGATGCACACCATCCACCTAAAGTGCAAGGTCGCGCTATTAAAATGCGTTATGCACACATGGGTGGACAGAACCCGCCAACCATCGTGATTCATGGTAATAAGGTCGATAAAACTCCTGCAGATTACCGTCGTTATTTAGAAAACGTGTTCCGTAAAGTCTATAAGCTAGAAGGTACACCTGTAAAAATTGAATTTAAAACCTCTGAAAACCCATTTGAAGGGCGTAAGTCACAAGTGGATGAGCGTACTGCGGCACGTCGTCGTCGTTATGTGCAGAAGTTTAAGAAAGCCGAGAAGAAGTTTAAGCGAGGCTAAGGCTTAAATTTTGACGCGTTTGATTAAAAAATCCCGAATGTGAATTCGGGATTTTTTTTGAGCAACTTAATTTAAATATAGATAGATGTAGAATTAATGACGCTTCGCCAACAAGCTATTCGACAGACGATTTAACCATTGTGGGCTAATACTCGAAAGTTGCATTAGGGTTTTGGCTTTTAAACCGACCGCACGATGCGTATTGGTCAGAATCGAATCTTTAACCGTCGCTTGTTGATACACCACCTGGGCGACATCTTCTGTCGATAAATGCACGCCCATGTTTTGAATGGTGGCTGCATCCATATCTTTCACCATTGCAGTTTGTACAAATAGCGGCATGACATCTAAGACCCGAGTGCCGTATTTTTGCCACTCTATATCTAAACCTTCCGTAATGCCACGTACTGCAAATTTGGAAGCAGAATAAGAAATTAAATCGGCTTGTCCATAAATCGCAGATGCCGAAGACAGGTTAATCACCCGTGCAAAACTTGCTTGTTTTAAATAAGGCAAAGCCGCATGACAACCGTTTAATACACCATTCACATTCACTGCCATAGTCCGATGATGCGCTTCTATGGGTGTGTCTTCAAATGCGCCTGAGTAGAGAATTCCTGCATTATTCACCAAAATATTCAATTCACCTGCCCATTGGCAAAAATCGGATAATGCAGCTTGCCAACTGGTATAGTCTGCTACATCAAGCAAACCTGCATGCGCACGCTCACCCAATTGTTCTGCCAATTGCTGTGCTTGTGTGAGATGAATATCATAAATACCGACACGGTAACCTTGCCGATAAAACAATTGTGCGATTGCCGCACCAATGCCTTGTGCAGCGCCACTAATCAAGATACTGTGCATTTGAACTTGCTCCCTGATGTTATTTTTGTTGTGCATATCGTCCTTGCCGTCTGAGCATAACAAAAAAATGGTGCATTCGTGCAATAAATTGAAATAAGGAACAACCCATGCAGCAATTGCTTTCAATCATGCAACAGTTACGTCAACAATGCCCGTGGGATCAAAAACAAACCCCAGAAAGTTTGACTCAATACGCAATTGAAGAAGCTTATGAAGTTGAAGCAGCAGTGCGTTCAGGCAAGGTGGATGATGTACGTGATGAACTGGGTGATTTGTTGTTGCAAGTGGTGTTTCAGGCACAAATGTATAGCGAACAAGGCGCATTTGATTTTCAGGATGTGGTGCAAGCCATTTGCGATAAATTGATTCGTCGGCATCCACATGTTTTTCAGGCAGAACAGTTTGCGCAGCTCAGCGCAGAAGATGTCGCTGCCTTATGGAAAACCATCAAACAACAAGAAAAACAGGGTAAAGCAAAGTCCCGTTTAGATGAGGTGAAACATGCACCCGCTTTGGTGCAGGCACAGCAAATTCAGCAGCATGCGGCACAATTGGGCTTTGACTTTCATACCGTGCAAGATGCGTATGGCAAGTTAGAAGAAGAATTGCAAGAATTACAACAGGCGATTCAACAGCAACAATCCGATGAAATACAGGATGAGTTAGGGGATTGTTTGTTTTCTTTAATCAATGTTGGGCGTAAACTTGGCGTGTCCAGTGAGTTGGCATTATTGGGCACAATTCATAAATTTAGAACACGCTTTGCTTACATTGAAGATCAGGCCGAATTACAACAAAAAACAATAGAAGATATGACTTTAGAAGAAATGGATCAACTTTGGGAGCAGGCAAAACAACAATTAAAATGACAGGTTTTGCGGCAACATGAATATATCGCAGCAATTAAAAGTTTCTTTTCGCTTTTTTTCTTTCGGATGGCAGTACTGGCTTGCATTGCTGTTATGCAGTATCAGTGTATGGACTACAGCACAAAATGTGCAATCTAAGCCTGCGCAGGTGGCTGGGCACAGCTATGATCAAAACTATTTAAAATGGAAAGCGCAGCAAGCCGCGCAAGATCAGCGTTTAAGTGCGGCTCAAACCACATCATCAAGCGCAGAACATTATTTAGCACGTCCTACTCAGCAAAGTGCGCATACAAATCAAGTGCGTTTAAATAGCGCTTCACTAGAACAATTGCAGCAATTGTCTGGGGTGGGCATGAAAAAAGCACAAGCGATTGTGGAATACCGAAAACAAAATGGAAAATTCCAAAGTATTGAAGAACTTCAGCAAGTCAAAGGGATTGGCCCTGCCTTATTTGCCAAGAATAAACACAAGTTGGCATTGTAGCTGCAAGCAGAATTTTAGCACTGCACATTGCAAAATTAGCATGTGAATCAAATTGCCCTTTGATTGTGTTAGAGATATGATTAGCGACATCTTATCTGTTTTACGTTCAGACGTAGGAGACAGCGTCTTTTGCAAACTTTGCGCGCGTCAAAATGTGGTTTATCTACCGCTCAATTACCTTCTTCCATTTTAGATGTTCTAGATGCTTTAACCAAAGCAGGCTATGAAGCCTATATCGTCGGTGGTGGAGTTCGTGACTTAATGTTAGGGCTAAATCCGAAGGATTTTGATGCCGTAACCAATGCCACACCCTCACAAGTGAAAGAAGTTTTCGGACGACGTTGCCGAATTATTGGACGACGTTTTGAGCTGGCGCATGTCTATGCAGGGCGTGAACTAATTGAAGTGGCCACTTTCCGTGCGCCACCGAAAAAAGCTGTGACTTCTGCGGCGGGGATGATTCTGCGCGATAATAACTGGGGCACAATCGAGCAAGATTTTGCCCGTCGTGACTTTTCAATCAATGCGTTGTATTACCAGCCACGCAAAGGCATCGTGTTAGATTTTTGCAATGCCGTAGATGATATAAAGCACAGAAACTTGCGTTTATTGGGCGATCCAACTTTACGTTTTGAAGAAGACCCAGTGCGTATGCTGCGTACTTTGCGTTTTGCTGCCAAATTAAATTTCAATATTGATCCAAAAATTCTTAAAATTTTTACGCCTGAAATGACGCAGTTATTGCGTGATGTATCGCCACACCGTTTATATGATGAGTCGCAAAAACTCTTTACGATGGGACATTTAAATAAAGTCCTGCCGATGTTGATTGAGTTTGGTATTTGGCGTCAGTTATTTGCCGACATCAAGCCAGACATCAACTCATTTATTGAACGTGCAGCAAAAAATACCGATCAACGGATTACGATTGGTAAAACCATCAACCCTGCATTTTTCTATGCGGTGCTGTTGTGGCAACCGTTTTTAGAGCGTTGTGACTTTTATCTTTCTAAAGGTGTGGTGGCAGCCGAAGCGCGAGCCCAAGCAGGTTTAGATGTACTGAAACGTCAGGCGACACGTACCATTATTCCTCGTTTTGCTGAAACTTTTATTCGTGAAGTTTGGGAAATGCAAACCCGTTTATTGCAACCGAAACCACAGCAAATTGAAGCATTGTCTGGGCATGCGCGTTTCCGTGCAGGTTTTGACTTTTTATTACTGCGTGAAAAAGCAGGCGATAGCTCGACTTTAGGAATGGGTCAGTGGTGGGATGCCTACCAGCTTATGAGCACCGATGAAAAAGAACGTGCGATTGCCCAATATAACCGATTACGTGCCAAGAGCCGCCGTAAAACAGCGCAAGAACCTGTTGATGTGGCACCAGCAACACATGCTGCCGATATGCAGATTGAACCCTTGGTGAATGAGCCTGAGCCTCGTAGTCGACGTGCGCGTAAAGCCAAACAGTATGAAGAAAATCGGGCGCAATTGACTGCTACAGCAAACGGTTCAGGTATTGGTGCAGATCATCCGATTTTAAAACGTAAACGTGTGCAACGTGATTTAAGCCAAGTGATTTTTGGGCCAACACAATGAGCAACATCACCTATATTGGTTTAGGCAGTAATTTGGGCGATTCGCGTCAAATTTTGACTGAAGCGGTGCAAAAACTGGCAACTTTGGGGCAAGTGCAGACTTCTAAACTGTATCAAAGCCCACCAATGGGGCCACAAGATCAGCCTAATTATTTGAATGCTGTGGTACGTTTAGATACCGAACTTGAAGCCTTGGCATTGTTAGATGAATTACAGCGTTTTGAACAAGAGTCGGGTCGGGTACGTTTACGCCATTGGGGTGAGCGTACGCTAGATTTAGACTTGTTGATTTATGCTGATGCCAACATTCAAAATGAACGTCTGACTGTACCGCATGTAGGGGTATTAGAACGTGATTTTGTCGTCATCCCGCTGTTAGATTTAGATGCTAACTTAAGTGTCAAAGGACAATTATTAAAACACTCACCATTGCTTGAACATCCGAGCTTAACTGTTGTGGATGCAGGCAATTGGGCAGGGCTATAAAGTTTTAAATTAAGCATGCGTGATGCTTTTTCCATAGAGGAATATTTTCATGATTAGTTTAAGTGACCTAAGAAAATTTAAAGCGGAAGGTCGAAAATTCTCCTGCCTGACTTGCTATGATGCAAGCATGGCGAAAGCAATGGAAATTGCTGAAATTGATACGATTTTAATTGGCGATTCTTTGGGTATGTCTATTCAGGGGCGTGACTCAACCTTGCCTGTCAGCGTGGCGGATATGGCTTATCATACTGCGGCGGTGCGTCGTGGTAATCAACATGCTTTTATTTTGACTGACTTGCCATTTATGAGTTATGCCACCTTAAATGATGCATTGCAAAGCTCGAAAGAGGTGATGCAAGCGGGTGCACAAATGGTCAAAATGGAAGGTGGTGCATGGCTCAGCGAAACCGTTGCAACACTGACCCGTAATGGTATTCCTGTCTGTGTACATTTAGGTTTAACGCCACAATCGGTGCATGTATTTGGCGGTTATAAATTACAGGCACGTACCCGCGAAGCTGCAGATAAACTGATTGCTGACTGTAAAGCTGTGGTAGAAGCAGGCGCGGCGATTCTGTTACTAGAATGTGTGCCAGCACAGCTAGGTCAAGAAATTTCTGCCTTGTTCCCTGAAATTCCAGTGATTGGGATTGGTGCAGGTGCAGACACTGACGGTCAGGTACTAGTGGTGCAAGACATGCTGGGGCTGACTTTTGGTCGTGTCGCAAAATTTGTACGTAACTTTATGAAAGAACAAGCGGGTGAAACTGCCATTTTGGATGCATTTAAAGCCTATCATGCTGCAGTTCAAGATGGTTCTTTCCCTGCACGTGAACAAACTTTCCAAGTCGAGTTGTAATATGAAAACTGAAACCACAATTCAAGGCTTAGCGGCTTCATTACAGCCTGCACGCGCTGCGCGTAAAACCATTGGTTTTGTTCCGACTATGGGCAATTTGCACGAAGGGCATTTGACCTTGGTGCGCGAAGCGAAAAAAATATGTGATGTGGTGGTGGTCAGTATTTTTGTCAATCCAATTCAATTTGGCCCTAATGAAGACTTTGACAGTTATCCGCGAACTTTAGACCAAGACAGTCAATTGTTGGCAGAAGTCGGTTGTGACATTATTTTTGCGCCTTCAGTTGAGCAAATGTATGGCAGCAAACCACGTTTGACCAATATTTCAGTGAGCGAGATTACGGCAGACTTATGTGGCTTGCAGCGTCCTGGACACTTTGATGGTGTTGCGGTGGTCGTGACCAAGTTATTCAATATGGTACAGCCAAACTATGCTTTCTTTGGTGAAAAAGACTATCAACAACTGGCAGTCATTCGTCAGTTTGTACGTGACTTGAATATTCCGCTAGAAGTGATTGGTGTGCCAATTGTACGTGCAGCAGATGGTTTGGCACTTAGTTCACGCAATGGGTATTTGAGCGCTGAACAGCGTCAAATTGCACCGACAATCTATCAAAGTTTAAAGGCTGCTGCACAAGCATTACAGCAAGGTGAAACTTTGTCACAAGTGTTAGCGAATATTAAAGCAACATTGACAGCAGCAGGCTTTGTTGTGGACTATGTAGAGGCGCGTACAACAGAATTGCAGAAAATTGAAGCATTTAGTGAAGATCTGGTGTTGTTCGTTGCAGCAAAATTGGGCAATACACGTTTAATTGATAATTTGCAGGTCAAACATTCTGCATAGCTGGCAATAGAAGGGTTGCATGCCATGAAACGTATTTTGATCGTGACAGGTCAATCGGGTTCAGGAAAATCTTCGGCATTACAAGTGTTGGAAGATTTGGGTTATTACTGTATTGACAATTTACCTTTGGCATTGCTTCCCGAAATTGTGGATAAACTGGATCAGGAAAATAACTTGGAACAGTTGGCATTGGGGGTAGATGTACGCAGTACCCGTGCCGACTTGCAAGAGTTTGATTTGGTATTTGAGCAACTGCAAAAGCATGGTTCAGTCGATATTATTTATCTGACCACGCAAGATCAGGAATTGATTGCCCGTTTTAGCGCATCACGCCGTCCGCATCCACTCTCTAGCCGTTTTAAAAGCTTGAATGAATGTATTCAAGAAGAAAAAAACTTGTTGATGCCGATTCAGTTCCGCTCTACGGTTCATATTGATACCACTGACAAAAGCGTGCATGATTTAAAACATGTGTTGTTGTCTAAGCTTGGGCAAACTGACAACCTGATTGTAATTTTACAATCCTTTGGCTATAAGCACGGAATCCCCTTAGATGCCGATTATGTGTTTGATGTGCGTCATTTGCCCAATCCACATTGGGATTTGGAGCTAAGAAAACATTCAGGCTTAGATGCACCTGTGCAGAAATTTTTGCAACAAAGTCCGCAAACCCATGAAATGTTTCAGGACATCCATCAGTTTTTAGAAAAATGGTTGCCAGCCTTTGCCGAAGGACATCGACACTACATCACCATTTCAATTGGCTGTACGGGTGGGCAACACCGTTCCGTTTATATCGTAGATAGACTAAAAAAAGCACTTGAGGCAAAATGGTCTATTCAAGTCTTACACCGAGAAATGAAGCACTGGTCATGATTGACACAACTGTTGACGTAATTAATAAACTAGGTTTACATGCACGGGCATCTGGGAAGCTGATTGAAGTGACCACCAAATTTCGTTCGTCAATCCAAATTGGTAAAGGCGACAAATTGGTTGATGCCAAAAATATTATGTCCTTGCTCATGTTAGGTGCAGGCAAGGGAACTACTTTACGCTTGGTGATTGATGGTGCAGATGAAGAAAAAGCTTTATCTGATATTCAAGCACTGTTTGCAGCAAAATTTTACGAGGCAGATTAATCGTGGCACGTCGACCGCAACGTTTTACCGAAGATGACTTTGAATCTTTAGAAGGGCGTGCAAGTAAAACCGAACAGAAAAAAGCCGTACAACGTATGGCTGCACTGGGCGAACAATTGGCGCAGTTAAGCGCCAAACAAATTCAGAAACTTCCAGTAGAAGAGCGTTTAATTGATGCTTTACTGGAATTGCAAAGCATTACTTCACATGAAGCACGTCGTCGTCAGTGTCAGCGTATTGGTAAATTGTTGCGTAATGAAGATGAAAGCGTAATTTTGTCTTATTTGACACCGCAACAAGGTGCGAAAAAAACCGCACAGTTACAGCGTTGGGTGGAACGAATTATTAAAGACGGCGACCCTGTGATTAATGATTTTGGTAAAACCTATAAAGCGGCTGAACGTCATACACTGCGTCAGCATGTGTTGCGTATCCACCGTGATATGAAACAGGAAGTGTCTGCGGAAGAACTTGAAGCATCTAAGCTCAAGTTGTTTAACTATGTGCAGCAAGTGGCTTTGCTGTCAGAAAACTAAGCTATCAGAGAACCAAGTGATCAAACGCGAGCTTGTCTGATTGCAATAAAAAACGACTCATAACGAGTCGTTTTTTATTGTCTTTTATGTGTAAGGATTTTCAAATTTTAGCCGAACTCACCGACTGAACGCTCTTTGGCCCATTCACGCAGTACAAATTTTTGTAATTTACCTGTCGATGTTTTTGGAATTTCAGTAATCACCACATCCTTTGGTACTTTAAAACGCGCCAAATGTTGACTGCAATAGGCAATAATTTCTTCAGGGCTGACCTGCTTGCCTTCTTTCAGTTCAATAAAGGCACACGGGACTTCCTGCCAACGTGGATCTGGTTTTGCCACCACTGCAGCAGTCAAAATTGCAGGATGTTGATACAACACCTCTTCCACTTCGAGTGAAGAAATATTTTCACCACCTGAAATAATCACATCTTTAGAGCGGTCAGTAATTTTGGCGTAGCCATCGGGTTGGCAGACAGCTAAATCGCCCGTATGGAACCAGCCACCTGCAAATGCTTCTGCGGTGGCTTCTGGGTTTTTCAAATAACCTTTCATCACGATATTGCCACGGAACATAATTTCGCCCATGGTTTTGCCGTCTTTTGGTACAGGTTGCATGGTTTCTGGGTCTAAAACTTTCATGCCATCTTGCAGCGGATAAGGCACGCCTTGACGCGAATGTAATTGTGCTTGTTCTTGAATGGATAGGTCGCTCCAGCCTGCTTGAGAAGCACACAGCGCAGATGGGCCATAGGTTTCAGTTAAGCCATAAACGTGAGTTACGTTAATGCCAATATTGCGCATACCTTCAATAATTGCTGCTGGCGGTGCAGCACCCGCAACCATCACTTCAACACGGTGATCAAACTGAGTCTTTTTCTCCTCAGGGGTGTTGATGAGCATCGACAAGACAATTGGCGCACCGCAGAAATAATCGACTTTGTGCTCTGCAATTAATTTAAAAATCAGTTCAGGGTCGACTTTACGTAAGCAGATATTGGTGCCACCGTTGGCTGCCATCGTCCATGCAAAGCACCAGCCATTACAGTGGAATAGGGGCAGTGTCCATAGGTAGGTTGCACGTGGGGTCATCCCGCAGGCAATAATATTACTGGCTGCATTAATGTAGGCACCGCGATGATGATAGACCACGCCTTTCGGGTTGCCTGTCGTGCCAGACGTATAGTTCAGGCTAATTGCATCCCATTCATCTTGTGGCAAATGCCATTCAAAATTTGGGTCACCTTCAGCCAGCCAAGTTTCGTATTCAATCTGTCCGATGCTAAGGGCATTGGCAGCATGCTCATATTCTGCATCGTTGACATCAATCACGTAAATTTCATGATTGACCATCGCTAAGGCTTCTTGTGCCAAAGCCGCAAATTCAGGGTCAACCAAAAGCACTTTGGATTCTGCATGATCGAGCATAAACGCCAGTGTTTTGGCATCTAAACGAGTGTTTAGTGTGTTCAGCACTGCACCCGCCATTGGCACAGCAAAGTGTGCTTCTAGCATGGCAGGAACATTCGGAAGCAGCACCGAAACAGTGTCATTTTTGCTGATGCCTAAATTTTGAAGTTGATGTGCAAATTGGCAGCAGCGCAAATAAGTTTCGCGCCAGGTAATTTGACGTGAACCGTGAATAATCGCGTTTTGGTGCGGGTAAATATAAGCTGCCCGTTCTAAGTAACGTAACGGGGACAAGGCGACAAAGTTCGCAGGGGTACGCGGTAATTCATCGTATGCGCTGACCATTGTTATTCTCCATAATATGTGTCGTTATTTTATCCAACTTAAAAAGATAGGGATTTTATGGCAGCTTTGCAGTTATGCTTTAGTCGAAAATCTGTTGTTTTTGTTTTGAATCGCTTGTAAGTACATTTAAAAAATAGTTTAAGTAAAATTTAGCAGCTATTTTTTATTCAATAAAAATAGTAGCTTATTGGAAAATATTAACTTATTCTGTCATTTGGCTTTTATAGAGTGATGGGCTGAGACCTGTCCAACGCTTAAATGCACGTCGAAATTCGCGTAATTCACTAAAGCCAAGTTGTTGGCTAATTTCAGTCATGCTCAAAGGCTGTTGTAGCAGTTGTTTGGCTTTATTTTCCAAAACGTGTTGGCGCAGGTTTTGGAAGTTGCAGCCTTCGGCAAGTAATTGTCTGCGTAAATGTCTTTCGCTCATTTGAAAATGTTGTGCCGCTTGGTGCATATCAAAGTGCTGAGGTAAATGCTGTTCGATTAGATAACTCAACACGTGTGCATATTGCTGTTGATTAATCGCCTGCATATCCTGATACGCTTGTTGGCAGACACGCAGGGCGGTGCTGTAATTGGCGGCACTAGAGGTTTTAATTTGGCGTCCTAAAATCTCTGGTCGGAACACCAAAGCATTCATGTATGATGAAAAGTGCAGAGGACATTGATAATGCACCTGATAAGCCTCTAAATAGTCGGGTTGGGCAAAACTAAAATGCACTTCGACCAAATCTTGATGATTGCCAAGCATGACGTCTAAGCAGCTAACAATACTGGAGAGGACTTCATCGCAAAAAAAGCGCAGTAAGTTCCCCGTGGGATAACGCTCTTTCATCACCAGTGTAGGAGAGGTCGAGGAAAAATCGTACTCCAAATCCATCACACTGCCTGAAATGGGATGGTACTGCAGTCCTGTCTGTAAGGCTTCTACAACATTTTGACTGGACACCATGGCAAAACCGAGCATGCCCATGGAAATCAGCCCCTTGTCACGTCCAATTTCTAAGCCTAAATGTGCACATTGAGTGTCTTGCAGGGCGCGTGTCACCACTTTGCAAATATCTTGAAATGAAACAAAACCATTGCCTTGGACGATTTGATCAAGATCTTGAGAAATTCCCTGAAACCATGGTTGATAGGGGATCTGTTGTTCTTTGGCGTAATGAATCAGACCTGACAATAAGGCAGGCGGCACGTGCTGCAGCAAGTAGTTTGAAGTTGCTGACATAAGTCCGATTATCCCCCCATGCCATTGTCGCTTTGACCCTTATTTGCCGTGATGCAATTTTGTTTAATGGCGTTGATCAGCGTCATGACTGATTGTATAGATGAAAAGGAATACGATTGCAATGTATTTGGTGGGTTGGGATAAACAGGAAATTCATATTCAGCCAAAAGGGCTTGCCATGTTTGGTTATGGCAACTGGAAACATCGTGCCTATGAACAACGAACAGCTTTATTTGCCCGCAGTATTTGTATTCAAACCTTAGACAATGACTTATTAATTTTTTGCTGTCTGGATATGGGGTGTGTGACCTATGCCATGCGTCATTTAGCGATACAGCGTTTACAGCGTAAACTGGGGGAGCGTTTTCAGCCGCAGCGTTTGGTATTGATGGCAACGCATACTCATTCTGCACCTGGCGGTTGTGCACATGAAGCGTTGTACAATATGCCCACACCTGGTTTTGTGCCTGAACATTTAAATGCAGTGGTCGATGCGATTGTGGGCAGTGTGCTCAAAGCTTTGGCGACCCAGAAAAAACCGATATTTATATGAGCAATGGTCGTTTTGCAGAAGAAACGCCAGTGGCATGGAATCGCTCTTTAACAGCGTATAACCGTAATCCTGATGTATCTCGTAGAACGCTGGAACAGGCACATTTGGCCTTAGATCGTGATATGCAATTGCTTGGTTTTTATCGCGAAGGTAATTTACAGGCAGTTTTTTCTTTATTTGGGGTGCATGCTACCTGTTTAAGCAGTCGTTTAAGCGCTCATGATGGTGATAACAAAGGTTATGCCGCACTTTGTACCGAGCGTGCACTGCAACAACGTGGGGTCAAAAATCCTGTGGCAATTTTTGCCCAAGCCGCAGCGGGTGATGTTTCTCCACATTATCATGGCCCTGAGCAGTCACAGGTACGTGCTGCAATGCGCGATGAAAAAGAATACGAATATACACAGCAAAATGGTCGCTATCAAAGTGAATTGGCACTGAAAGCTTTGGCACATAGAGGTACGCCGTTAATGGGAGCTTTAGATGCTGTGTGCCATTATGTCGATTTAAGCAATATTGAAATTCCAGTTGAATTTGCGATGGGGCAAACAGATGCAAAAACCAGTGCAGCCTGTCATGGTGCAGCATTTTTTGCAGGAACACCTGTAGATGGTGCAGGTGTGGCACAACCGATTTTTAAAGGTATGCAATGGTTAGCGCAGCGAGTGAAAAAGAAAAAGTTGAGTAATCCTCAAGCCGAAGATTATACCTATTATCAACAGCTATATGCCTCACAAGGCCCCAAAGATATTGTGCTGGAATGTGGTTCTAAAACCATTTTTGGCAAGCCACTGAATCATTATCCTAAATTTTTAGACAAACTGATTGCAGAAATGAACAAGCAGGCCAGTGTAGGCGCAATTGATCATAGCTTGTTGGTACCGAATGTAGTGCCATTACAATTAATTAAAATTGGCGACTTAACCTTGCTGTGCTGTCCTGGGGAAATTACTACTGTTGCAGCTAAGCGGCTCAAAGTAACCGTACAACAAGAATTGGAATCGACTCAAAAAGTATGGTTGGCTTCATATTGCAATGATTATATGGGCTATGTGACCACCTTCGAGGAATATCAACAACAAGCCTATGAAGGTGGTCACACTTTATATGGACAGTGGACTTTGGCAGCGTTGCAAACTAAATTTCAATATTTCGCAGAGCAATTGAATTTGCCTATTCCACAACGCGATACAGCATCGTTATTACCGCCCGCTGTACCTTTGGATGAATTAGAAAAAAGAACATATCGTGACAGTTTGAAAGCTAATGCGCTAAATGAATTGTAGTTTTTTTATACATTGTTCCATGTGAAACATATTCTAAATCATGTACTAGTCAGGAGGTTAATCTAAATCAATATGGATAGAGAGGTCATTTATCTCATCCATGTGTCTCTATTTTTTTAATGCGGTACTTTAAAAAGTAACGCAAAACAAACTGCAATAAAAATAAATGCCACGCAGAAAAAGGAAGGATTATGAAACAGCGTTGGAGTAACTGGTCTGGAAAGCAAACAGCCTATCCAGACTTTTTACAGCCGAAAAATGTAGATGAACTGAAAAAAATTGTGCGAAAGCACGACAAAATTAGAATGGTCGGAGCAGGGCATTCCTTTAGCCCCTTAGCCACAACCGATGATGTGATGGTGAATTTAGATCATATTCAGGGGGTGCATCAATTTAATGCACAAAAGCAGCAATGCACCTTACATGCAGGGACTCGGCTGTACAAACTGGGTGAATGTCTAGCTCCGATTCATCAGGCGCTGCAAAATCAGGGCGATATTGATCATCAGAGTTTGGCAGGTGTGGTTGCAACAGGAACACATGGCACAGGTGTGGATTTACCTTGTCTATCGGCTTTGGTGACTGATTTTGAACTGCTCACAGCAGAGGGTGAGGTGTTGCAATGTTCACCTGAACACAATGCTGAAATTTTTCAGGCAGGTCGGGTCGCGCTGGGCAGTTTTGGGGTGATGACCAAAATCACTTTACAAAACCGTTCGCGCTATAAACTCAAAGAGCAGCTACGTTTATGTGCCTTGAGTGATATTTATCAATATATAGACCGTTGGAAGCATCAACATCGCCATATTGAGTTTTGGGCATTTTTACACAGTGATCAGGTGATTTTAAAAACCTTAGATGAGAGCCGAGGATTGACGGATCCTCGTCCGCAATATTGGTTATCAGAAGACCGTTTATTAAATTTTTGTTCGGAAATAACCCGTGTTTTTCCACAGTTAAATCCGTATTTACAATCTTTGTTGGGCGTGTTTATCAAACCGAGTACTCATGTCGATTGGTCGAGTCAAATTTTCCCAACGCCACGCAATACCAAATTTAACGAAATGGAATACCAATTGCCTGCCGAGCAAGGTTTGGCGTGTTTAGAAGAATTATTGGCGGTTTTGAAACAACAGCGTGTCGCCATGTTTTTCCCAATCGAGTTTCGCTATGTCAAAGGCGATGATATTTGGCTGAGTCCTTTTTATGGACGGGATTCGGTGTCTATTTCAATCCACCAATTTTATAAACAAGATTGCCAACATATTTTTAAATGGGTTGAACCGATTTTACAAAAATATCAGGGACGTCCACATTGGGGCAAATTGCACAGTATGCAAGCGGATCAATTACGTGAGTTATATCCAAAATGGGATGATTTTATGCAACTTCGTGAGCAGCTTGATCCACAGCAAAAATGGATTAATCCATATTTAAGACAAATTTTCACGATTCCAAGTTTGAGTGCAGCGTGATGTTCAATAAACAACTCAAGCAATCGCAAAATAAGAGCATTCAATTAGGGAGCGTGACATGCAAAGTGATTATTTTCAGCAACTCACCCACAGTTTGCAGCAACAGGGTACAGGAACACCGCAACTGATTGTGGATATGGCACGTTTTCAGCATAACTTGGATTATGTTGCAGCCCATTTGCCTGCACGGTTGCAACCACGACTGGTGGTGAAATCGCTAGCGTGTTTGGAGATATTGCAACACGCAAGCCAAAGTCTGAATACGCAGCGTTTTATGTTGTTTCATCTGCCACATTTGTATGAAGTGATGCAGCACTTTCCACAAGCAGATGTACTGTTTGGCAAGCCAATGCCAATACGTGCGGTAGATGCTTTTTATCAGCAGGTGATGGCGTCTGCTGAGAATATCCAATTGCATTTACAATGGTTGGTTGATCAACCTGCACGTTTACAACAGTATTTACATTTGGCACAACAACGCCAGCTTTGTTTGAATATTAATCTTGAAATTGATATCGGTTTGCATCGTGGTGGGGCGCAAGATCATGCTGGATTTATGCAAATGCTGGAATTGATTCAGCAGCATCCACAACATTTAAAACTGTCAGGTTTGATGGGGTACGATGTGCATGTGGTGAAATTACCAAATGTATTTCATGCACAAGCCAAAGCCTATCAACACTCACAGCAGCAATATAGAAATTATAAACAACTGATTCAGCATCATTTTCCAAAGTTGTGGCAGGATGACTTGTGTTTTAACGGTGGTGGTAGCCTGACATTTATGCAGCATTGTCAGCACAGTGAATGTAATGATCTGGCTTTTGGTTCGATGTTGCTTAAACCCAGTGATTTTGATTTAAAAATCTTGTCAGATTTGCAATCGGCTTTGTGGATTGCAACACCTGTTTTAAAGGTATTGGCTGCGGTACAAGTGCCAGGCTTAGATCGTTTGCAGTCCTATTTGCCACAATCCAATCAAGCCATTTTTGTTTATGGTGGCTATTGGATGGCAGATTATGTTTATCCTGAGAGCAGTCATCCACATGCTTTATACGGACGCAGTAGCAACCAAGAGTTGATTCAAGTACCCAAACAGCATCGCATCCAAATAGATGATTATGTATTTTTACGCCCGCAACAGAGTGAGGCGGTGTTGCCACAGTTTGAAGCGGTGTATGCCTATCAACATGGACAATTCACGCCGTGGGCAACCTTTAGGGAATAAAAACAGCTGAAATGCCGATTCTTTGGCTTTTTTAGTACACAAAGGTTTAAACCTGTACGCAAGCCGTGTAAAATTTAAGGCGCTTTTTATTTATACACCGTTTTTATCTTTTGAGGGTCTCCCTTAATCATAATCTCGCGGTGATATGCTCCATGGTACGGGGCATCACTCCTTAAGGATTTTTATCTATGCCTATTATCACTTTGCCAAATGGCGATCAAAAACAGTTTGATCAAGCCGTATCTGTGATGGAAGTTGCTCAAAGCATCGGTCCGGGTCTTGCCAAAAATACAGTTGCTGGACGTGTGAATGATCGTTTGGTCGATGCCTGCGATTTAATTACCGAAGACGCAACCCTACAAATTATTACGCCTAAAGATGAAGAAGGCGTAGAGATTATCCGTCACTCATGTGCGCACTTGGTGGGGCATGCGGTAAAACAGCTTTTTCCTGAAGCGAAAATGGTGATTGGCCCTGTCATTGAAGAAGGTTTCTACTATGACATCTGGATGCCTCGTCCATTTACGTTAGATGATTTGGCAGCAATCGAAGAGCGTATGAAAAAGCTCATCGACCAAGATTATGATGTTGTGAAAAAAATGACCCCGCGTGATGAAGTAATTGCAGAATTCACAGCGCGTGGCGAAGAATATAAATTACGTTTGATTGCAGACATGCCAAACGAAACCCAAATGGGCTTGTACTATCATCAAGACTATTTGGATATGTGTCGTGGTCCACACGTTCCAAACACTAAATTCTTAAAGTCGTTCAAACTCACCAAAATTTCAGGCGCTTATTGGCGCGGTGATGCGAAAAACGAACAGTTACAACGTATTTATGGTACGGCTTGGGCGGACAAAAAACAGCTCGCAGCGTATATCAAACGTATTGAAGAAGCAGAAAAGCGTGACCACCGTAAAATTGGTAAAGCTTTGGACTTGTTCCATATGCAAGAAGAAGCACCAGGCATGGTGTTCTGGCATCCAAATGGCTGGACGATTTACCAAGTACTTGAGCAGTACATGCGTAAAGTACAACAAGACAACGGTTACCTAGAAATTCGTACCCCGCAAGTGGTCGATTTCACGCTATGGGAAAAATCAGGACATGCTGCCAACTACGCAGACAATATGTTCACTACCCATTCTGAAAACCGTAACTATGCAGTAAAACCAATGAACTGCCCATGTCACGTACAAGTCTTTAACCAAGGGTTAAAGTCATATCGTGATTTGCCAATTCGTCTGGCAGAATTTGGTTCATGTCACCGTAACGAGCCATCAGGTTCACTGCACGGCATTATGCGCGTACGTGGCTTTACTCAAGACGATGCCCACATTTTCTGTACCAAAGAACAAATTGGGCCAGAAGTTGCAGACTTCATCAAACTGACTTTAGATGTTTATAAAGATTTCGGTTTTGAAGAGGTGCAAATGAAACTGTCTACACGTCCTGAAAAACGTGTGGGAGATGATGCACTTTGGGATATGGCAGAAAAATCTTTGGCTGATGCCTTGGATGCTGCAGGTCTGGAATGGGAGTTACAACCGGGTGAAGGTGCGTTCTACGGCCCGAAAATTGAATTCTCACTGAAAGACTGCTTAGGTCGTGTGTGGCAATGTGGTACAATTCAGTGTGACTTTAACTTGCCTGAGCGTTTAGAGGCATCTTATGTCACTGAAGACAATGATCGTGATCAGCCTGTAATGTTGCACCGCGCAATTCTTGGCAGCTTTGAACGATTTATTGGTATACTTATTGAGCACTATGCAGGCTTTATGCCACCATGGTTAGCGCCAGTGCAAGCTTGTGTCATGAATATTACCGATTCACAAGCTGCTGCAAGTGAACAGGTCGTCGCAAAACTTAAAGAAAACGGTATTCGTGCTATTTCTGACTTGAGAAATGAGAAAATCGGCTTTAAGATTCGTGAGCGTACATTAGAGCGTATTCCATACTTACTGGTACTTGGGGACCGTGAAGTGGAAGAAGGAACGGTAAACGTCCGTACTCGCTCAGGAACAAATTTGGGTACTATGTCAATTGATGCTTTCATTGACCTAGTGAAAACAGCCGTCGCAGAACGCGGCCGGTATATTGTGGAGTAACAGCGATTAAACAGCCTGACCGTAATCAACAGGGCGGAAAATCTAACCGTCCTGCTTTGAATGATGAAATTCGTGCAAAAGAAGTCCGTCTTGTAGACGAAAATGGTGAGCAAAAAGGTATTGTAAGCTTGGCTGATGCATTACGCGCAGCAGAAAGCGTTGACCTTGACTTGGTGGAAATTGTGGCAAATGCCGAACCACCGGTGTGCAAAATCATGGACTTTAACAAGCATTTGTTTGATCTAAAGCAAAAGCAGAAAGAAGCGAAGAAAAAACAGCATCAAGTACAGGTGAAAGAAATCAAGCTCCGCCCTGCGACTGATGTTGGTGATTACAACGTAAAATTACGTGCAATTATCAAATTCCTTGAAGAAGGGAACAAGGTAAAAATCACTTTACGCTTCCGTGGTCGTGAAATGGCTCACCAACAGTTAGGTTTGGCTCAATTGCAAAAAGTTGAAGCAGATGTAATTGAATATGGTGTAGTTGAACAAGCACCAAAAATGGAAGGTCGTCAAATGGGTATGTTGCTTGGTCCTAAAAAGAAAAAGTAATCCCATCTTGAACAAAAGAAGCACTGCACCTTGGCGGTGCTTTTTTTTGCGTGATGAAAGTGAGCATCTATGTTTCATGTTTATGAGATATGCCATTCGATAAAAAAACTCTACGCAGCGACACGCAACAAACGCTTAAAAACATGCTATAACTAAAACCGCAGTAGAAGAATGCTGGTCAAAAAGCAAAAAAAGTAATGAAGGATAAAACATGATTGATCTTTATTATTGGGGCACCCCCAACGGTCATAAAATTAGTATTGCACTTGAAGAAATGGGTTTGGAATATCAAATTTTCCCCATCAATATTTCAGAAGATGATCAATTTCAGCCAGATTTTTTAAAAATTTCGCCCAATAATAAAATTCCTGCAATTGTCGATCAGAACGGTCCGCGTGGTGAGCCAATCTCTGTGTTTGAGTCGGGTGCAATTTTGCAATATCTAGGGCGCAAAACTGGCATGTTTTATCCTACCGATGAACAGGAGCGTGTTGAGGTAGAGCAGTGGCTCATGTGGCAAATGGGTGGTTTTGGTCCAATGTTAGGACAGAATCATCATTTTAGCCGTTATGCACCAGAGAAAATTCCTTATGCGATTGAACGCTATATCAATGAATCCAAGCGTTTGTATGGCGTGTTAAATAAGCAGTTGATGGGGCAAAAGTACGTGGCGGGCGAATATTCAATTGCTGATATGGCTATTTTGCCGTGGGCGTTACGTCATGACTGGCAAAATATTTCGCTGGAAGATTATCCGTATGTACAAGACTATATTACACGGCTGACTGCGCGCCCTGCAGTGCAGAAAGCACTCGCGATTCAAGTTTAAATCTACTTTTATGCTAAGATGCCAGCCACCTGATACCTCACTTTTTCAGGTGGCTTTTTTATTGGATGAGCTATGCAAGAATTTTTTTTAAACTTTACCAAGATTGTTGAGCAAAATGCCAAAGTGTATTGGAGCATTATTTTGGGCATTGTGTCTTGCTTGATCTTATTTGTGATCGAAGCATTTCATGTGCAGAATATGATTGCGGCTTTAAATAGCACAGATCAACAGGTTTTACGTGCTGCGATTGAGCCTGTTACTCAGCGTTATACATGGGCACGTGCGGCACTTATTTTGCTTAGTATTTTTTGGGCGAGCTGGGAATATCGTAAAACCAAGCAGGCTTTAGGGCTTTAAATCGTCTATGCTTTGGACGCTGTTTGGTTTATTTTTATCTGCATTTGGTGCGGCAACTTTATTGCCTTTACAGTCCGAAGCTGTGTTGTTGGGGCTGTTATATGAAGGCAGCTATGCACCCATTTGGCTGATTAGCATTGCCAGTCTAGGCAATATTTTAGGTTCTTGTGTGAACTGGTATTTGGGACTCAAGATCGAACATTATAAAGATAAAAAGTGGTTTCCTGTTTCGGCTACACAATTAGAAAAAGCACAGCACACCTACGCCAAATATGGGTTTTGGTCTTTACTGCTCAGTTGGGTGCCGATTATTGGTGATCCAATTACGCTGATTGCAGGTTTAATGAAAGAACATTTTGCCCGTTTTGTGTTGATGGTGAGTCTAGCCAAAATCGGGCGTTATCTGTTTATTTATTTTGTTTATACATGGGTTTAAGCAAGCAACCCCTATTATTTATAGACACTTATGACTGTTCTTGAGCATCACACGTGTTTAAATCAAAATAAATTTCATCTTTTAATTTTGACTTTTTATACAGCCAAAATTGACGCGGTACATCTACTTGAGCAGCTTTCACTGCAGCTAAAACTTGTTGATCAAGTGCGTATTGTCCCGAACCTTGTGTCAATTTCACACGTTTCACTTCGCCATGCTTATTTACTTTGAATTGAAACTTTAACTTACGTGAGTGATTTTTTAAATCTTCCGCACTTAAGTTTAATTGTGGTTGACTACGATACTTAAATTGAACTTTTTGCTGTTGTTGCTGTGCTAACCATTGTTTAGATTGAAAATCAAACTGGCAATCTTCGTGCTGGTTATCCTGAAATCTTAAATTAAAGCTTTGAAAACCAATGGTCGGTACGGCAGTATCTTCTACATAGGTCGGTTGAATTTCAGCAGTGCGAACCGCTTGTAATAAGGCATCATCTAATTTTTTCAGCCCTGTACTTTCTTGAATAGTGGCTTGACTGATTTTGCCGGTTTCATCTGCATAAATACGCACAATTGCAGCTCGGTTTTGTTGATTTAAATCTTCATTTTTATATTTGGGTTGTGGAAACTTGCGCCATGCTAAGCGTGTGGTGAGATGAGCAGGCAAGGCAGCACTTTTTTGTACTTCGAGTGTGGCTTTTGGTGTCGATTTCTGCTGCGGTGGTTTTGCAAAAAGATGCGTCGCACTGAGTCCAAGCAATAGAGTTATATATAAAGATGTTTTCATCATATTACGGTCTTTTTTATCTCACACAAGACGAGGCGAAGTATTGATGGAATTGTGAATAATCGCAAGGGTAATCCGCAACTTATTGCAAGTTTTTAGGGTGTTGATCTGCACAATTTTTGACAGAGCTTTAGCTTTATTTTGAATTGTAGTGGGTGTTCACAATTCCAGTATTTTTTCCTGAGTTGAATTACGGCAAATGAGTGAGGTAATGATCATTTTTTATTTAGCCAATATGCTTTTGTTTTAAGCAAAGATGCTTTAGAATACTCGCTCCCTTACCTGCAGGTCGTTTTTGCAATGGTGCAGACGTGCCGAACAGGTGTTTAAAGAGGTTGTTATGGCTAAGTTAAAAACTCGCCGTGGTGCAGCTAAACGTTTCAAAGCGACTGCTAACGGTTTCAAGCGTAAACAAGCGTTCAAACGCCACATTTTGACCAAAAAATCTGCTAAACGTATCCGTCAATTGCGCGGCTGTGTAATGGTTCACGTGAGTGACGTTGCTGCTGTTCGTGCTATGTGCCCATACATCTAAGGAGATTATAAATGGCTCGTGTAAAACGTGGTGTACAGGCTCATCGCCGTCATAAAAAAATTCTTGCTCGTGCTAAAGGTTACTATGGTGCTCGTTCACGCGTATATCGCGTAGCGTTCCAAGCGGTAATCAAAGCAGGTCAATACGCTTACCGTGACCGTCGTCAAAAGAAACGTCAATTCCGTGCTTTATGGATTGCGCGTATCAATGCGGGCGCTCGTCAAAATGGTTTATCGTACAGCCGTATGATCGCTGGCTTGAAAAAAGCACAAGTGATTATCGACCGTCGCGTACTTGCTGACATCGCTATGCATGACGCAGTTGCATTTGCTGCTTTAGCTACAAAAGCTAAAGATGCATTAGCTGCATAAGTCTTTATGACTTAAAAGAAAGACCGCATTTGCGGTCTTTTTTTATGCCTGAAATTTAGGGTCTCTGCCAAGTTTCATAACTCAATCTGAGAAATTTTTAGCCACAGCCTGAGCAAAAACAAGCACTGCTTTGTTTGCAGCGGAAGGCGCAGCGAAGGACAAGCATATTTTTTGCTGCTATTGCGTTATGTGCCGGTCATTTAGAATGACTAAATTTCCTGTCCCATGCCTTATATCAGCTAAAAAATATGCGTTGTCGCAAACATAGACGAATTGTCAACAGCCCCTAAGCTTATAAACCAAAATAATAGGCAGCTGCACAAATAACCACAGTCATTAAAATCAGTTTAATCACGGCAGATGTACCCACTTTATGCGTAGCTGCAGGTGTTGGTATTTGTGGTGAAGCGATGTTTTGTACTTGGCTAGGCGTTGATTCAAAAGGATCAGGTGTTTGCACTGGCGTGAGCTGTGCGGTCTGATAATGGTTCGCAACCTTGGTGATAAATTTGGCGTGTAAATCTTCAAGTTTCTGAGAAAAATGACGTAAATTGAGTTGTTCGCTTGGTTCAAGTTCTGTGCCATCGGCATGATAAGGATGCTGGATTTTATTCTGAATGTGTTGATCCAGTGCATCTAAACGATACAGCATCTGATGTGCATAGGCAGCAGGGTAGTCTGCGGGAATTAACGCCAAAGTTGGGTACATGCTTTCAGTTGCGTTTTGAGTAAGATCTACACCGAAATAAGGTTTAGCGCTTTGCTCTGGTTCAACAAACTCTGTAGCACAAGGATTTAAAAATAATTCGGAGCGAATAAAGCGATCAATTTCATCCCAGTTTGGAGAGGCAAAATCTGCATCGAGCTGTTTGGCGAGTTTGTGATTTAATTGATAGCGCCACATGACTTCCTGACGTAGTTCGCTCTGTTGGGAAACAGGCGCCATATAATCTTGTTCTGCGGTATACCATTCTGCAAGCTCTTTTCCGAAAATCCAAGCAGATTTGTGCTGTGCCTCGTGACTCACAATAAAGTGTGCAAAAGGCAATAACTCTACATTTGGATTGGGGTTTTTTTCATCATTTAAAATACTTGCCTGATGTAGGCTTAAACGTCGCACACCTTGTTGTTTAAGATGCTCTAACCAGATTTGAAAGTGTTGTGCCAGTAAATGTTGTGACAATAAATCACGAAACTGAATTTGATGCTGGTTAAACACTTGATGCTTGAGCCAATGATTAAAACTTAAATCTTGAGCCAAATATTCATTGCCATAAGTCACAAGGGCAAGTTGCTGTTTCCAAATCTGATCGAGCGCCATAATGTTGAGATCTCGTGGTGATTGGCTTTATCTTATACTTTTTGTATTTCAAGATGCTAATCTAATTTTCATTACATCGAAGCTTCATCAAAGCGACTAAAAACTGTTAGAATACGGGGTTTTTAAATTATTTCTAAATTGTTGCTTTTGAGAGTTACTATGTCACTGGAAGCCCTGACCAATGAAGCGCTCGCTGCAATTGCAGCAGCAGAGGACCTTGCTACACTCGACCAGGTGCGAGTGCAATTTACGGGGAAAAAAAGCCAGCTTGCGGAACAATCCAAAGCACTAGGTAAAATGGACCCTGAACAGCGTAAAGAATTTGGTGCACAAATTCATGCTGTGCGTGAAGCAATCAATGCGGCATTAACTGCGCGTCAAACTGAATTACAACAAGCGGCTTTGGCACAAAAACTGGCGAATGAAACCGTTGATATTACTTTGCCAGGTCGTGGTCAAAGCATCGGCAGTATTCACCCAGTTACGCAGGTACAGGAACGTATTTGCCAATTCTTTACCAAAGCAGGTTTTACCGTGGCAACGGGCCCAGAAGTTGAAGATGACTATCACAACTTTGAAGCGTTGAATATTCCAGGACATCACCCTGCGCGTGCCATGCACGATACTTTCTATTTTGATGTGAATCATTTATTGCGTACCCACACGTCGGGCGTACAAATTCGCACCATGGAAAATCAACAGCCGCCTATTCGTATTGTTTGTCCAGGTCGTGTGTATCGCTGCGACTCAGACCAAACACACTCACCAATGTTCCATCAAATTGAAGGCTTATACGTCGCAGAAAATACCAGTTTTGCAGAACTCAAAGGTTTGTTAATTAACCTGTTAAACGAATTCTTTGAAAAAGACTTAAAAGTACGTTTCCGTCCATCTTATTTCCCATTCACAGAGCCAAGTGCCGAAGTGGATATTATGGATGAACGTGGTCGCTGGTTGGAAGTTTTGGGCTGCGGTATGGTGCATCCAAATGTGTTACGCGCTTCAGGCATTGATCCAGAAAAATATAAAGGTTTTGCCTTCGGTTTAGGGGTAGAGCGTTTTGCGATGTTGCGTTATGGCATCAATGACTTGCGTATGTTCTACCAAAATGATGTGCGTTTCTTGCGCCAGTTTGCTTAAAACTTTTTAAACAACCTTTCCTAAAATTAGGAGAGGGAAAAGAGATTATTTTTAAATTTTAAAAATCCCCCTAAATCCCCCTTTGTAAAAGGGGGACTTACGCGAAATAAATAGAAGTGTGGGAATTCCCCTCTTTGTTAAAGAGGGGTTAGGGGAGATTCAGGAAATGAATGTATGAAAATTAGCGAAAATTGGCTACGCACGTGGGTTAACCCAGCCATTGACAGCGATACTTTATCGAATCAACTCACGATGCTGGGTTTAGAAGTTGATGATATGTCACCAGCAGCAAAGCCATTTACAGGCGTTGTGGTGGGTGAAGTCTTAACGGTTGAACAGCATCCAGATGCAGATCGTTTACGTGTGACTACGGTAAATATTGGTTCAGGTGAGCCGTTGCAGATTGTGTGTGGTGCGCCAAACGTGCGTGTAGGTATGAAAGCACCTGTGGCAACCATTGGTGCGGTATTGCCAGGCGACTTTAAAATCAAAAAAGGCAAACTGCGTGGTGTGGAATCACAAGGGATGCTCTGTGGCGCATCAGAAATTGACCTTGAAGATAAACTTGATGGTTTATTGGAACTGCCTGCAGATGCACCTGTAGGTGTGAATGTACGTGAATATCTTGATCTAGATGACCATGTCATTGATATCAGTATTACTCCAAACCGTGGTGATTGTTTCAGTATTCGTGGTATTGCCCGTGAAATTGGGGTGATTAACCAATTGCCAGTGAATACACCTGACATTCAGGCAGTAGCGGCAACTATTCAGGATGAAAAAACTGTACAAAGTTTGACGGAAGGCTGCCCACGTTATTTAGGTCGTGTGATTAAAAATGTAAATACCAAAGCCGCTACACCTGAGTGGATGGAGCGCGCGTTGGCACGTTCAGGTATCCGTCAGCACAGTATTTTGGTTGATATTACCAACTATGTCTTGATTGAATTGGGTCAGCCAATGCACGCTTTTGATGGTGCTAAAATTCAAGGTGGCATTCAAGTTCGTCAAGCGACTGCAGCAGAAAAATTGGTGCTGTTAAACGAGCAAGAAGTTGAGCTGCAAGATGATGTGATGGTGATTGCCGATGACGCAAAAGTATTGGCGATGGCGGGCATCATGGGTGGTTTATCTTCTGCGGTAAGTGATGAAACCACAGAAATTTTCCTTGAATCCGCTTTCTTTGCACCATTGCATATCGCAGGTCGTGCACGTCGTTATGGTTTGCATACCGATGCCTCACAGCGTTATGAACGTGGTGTCGATTTTGAATTGCCATTATTGGCGATGAACCGTGCATCACAACTGATTGCAGAATTTGCTGGCGGCGAATTTGGTCCAATTACAGTGGCAGAACAAGCAGCACAATTGCCAACACGTGAAGCAATTGCGTTAAATCAAGCGCAAGTCGATCAGCTCTTGGGTTATCACGTTGATGCTACATTTATTGCCGATGCTTTAACTCGTTTAGGCTGCGAAGTTACTGTTCAAGCTGAAGGTCAGTGGAGCGTTATACCACCATCACATCGTTTTGATATGGCAATTTACCAAGACTTAATTGAAGAAGTTGCTCGTATTCACGGTTATGACAACATTCAAATCAGTTTGCCTGTGATTGATGTGCAATTAGCAAAATACCAAGATCAGTTTGAAGTTGCGCAATTACGTCAAACCGCAGTGACTTTAGGTTATCAAGAAGCAATTAGTTTTAGCTTTGCCGATGCAAAATTGGAAAAACAATTAAACCCTGCAGTGAATCCGTTGGCATTGGCGAATCCAATTTCAAGCGATTTGGCAGTAATGCGCTCAACGTTGTTATCCAGCTTAATTCCATGCGTTCAGTACAACGTGAATCGTCAACAAAACCGTGTGCGTTTCTTTGAGTTGGGTTTACGTTTTGATTATCAACATGCAGCAAGCATTCATGACTTGAAGCAAATTCCAACTTTGGCATTGATTGCGGTGGGTGCTAAACATGCAGAATCTTGGCATGCTAAAGCTCAGCCTATGGATTTCTTCGATTTTAAAGGCGATATTGAAGAAATTTTAGCTGCAGGTCGTGTGCAGGTAGAGTATGTTCGTTCAGAGCGTACTTGGTTGCATCCTGGACAATCTGCTGAAATTTTGGTAGATGGTCAGTCTATTGGTTACTTTGGTCGTTTACATCCATCTTTAGAAGATGAGCTGGATTTAGGCACGGCTTGGGTAGCAGAACTCGATCAAACAGCAGTTTTGCAAACTTATGTATCTAATTTTACAGAATTATCACGTTTTCCATCGGTTAGACGTGATATTGCGCTTTTAATTAGTGATAAGATAAATGTAAGCGAAATTCAGCAACTTATTGAAAAAACGGGTGGAGCGCTGTTAGACTCAACTTGGTTATTCGATGTGTATACTGGACAAGGTGTTGAACAAGGCAAGCGTTCTTTGGCTTTTGCTCTGTTATGGCAACATCCAACACGTACACTTGAAGATGCTGAAATTAAATCTGGTATGGATAACATTCTGCAAGTGTTGGAAAACACTTACCAAGCGACATTGAGGGCTTCATGACAGCATTAACAAAAGCAGAAATGGCTGATCATTTAAGTGAGCTCACGAGTTTAAACCGCCGTGAAGCGAAACAAATGGTCGAGTTATTTTTTGATGAGATCAGCCAAGCACTGATCTCTGGCGAGCAAGTTAAACTTTCAGGGTTTGGGAACTTCGAGTTACGTGATAAACGTCAACGACCTGGTCGCAACCCGAAAACAGGCGAAGAAATTCCAATTTCAGCCCGCCGTGTAGTCACATTCCGCGCAGGGCAGAAATTCCGCCAGCGTGTGGGAAATGAGCAGATCGATTGATCTGCTTTTTTTTTATGCTTTTTATAAGAGATTTTAGAAAGACGCTGTGATTTAGCAAGACATAGTGATTGATCTTGCAATTGAGAGACTTGAATCAAACTATGGATATGAATGAAAACACTGTAGAGCTGAACAAGACGCTACCTAAGAATTGAGCGTGGAGATGAGAAACCAAAAGGTTATATCGAAATAAATGCCGAATGGGGTTAAGTGTTTTGGTTAAATGCTTTTATATGCTGAATCATCTACTTGAAAAAGATGGATTGAGCGATTTGGAGATATTGTGCTGAGTAAAATAAATTTTAGACAAAATATTCAGAAATAAAAAAGAGAGCCATCGGCTCTCTTTTTGTACTGCATAATCGTATCGATTATTGAGCAGCAGCTTCAGAAGCAGCAGCAGCAGCGTCTACAGCAGCATCAGCAGCGTCAGTTGCAGCAGCAGCAGCAGTGTCAGCAGCATCAGTAGCAGCGTCTACAGCAGCTTCAGCGCCAGAAGCAACTTCTACAGCAGCAGCGTCAGCAGCAGCTTCAGCTTCAGATGCAGCTACAACAGCTTCAGATGCAGCAGCGTTAGCGTCAGCAGCAGCTTCTTCAGTTTTTTTAGCACAACCAACGAAAGCTAAAGTAGTAGCAACTGCAGCAGCAATAGCGATTTTTTTGAATAACATGGCATCACTCTCTAAAATATGAGATTAAAAAAAACCGACGTTAGTCTGTTGTATGCTTTTATTATTCCTAAATTTTGTTAGGCACTAACAACGCAGGCGCAGTCTAACTGGTCTGCGAATATGCTATCACTGCGCTTTTTGAATTGCTACTAGGTTGATTGAAAAAAAGGCAAAAAAACGCGAAAAATACGTGCTTTTTTAACAGAAAATAACAATTAATTTGGCATTTTAGATTGGAGAGTTGCACGGTAACTGGCTAAAAACTAAAAGGTTTTTACTAAATATTTTTTTATAATCATTTACTTAAAAATAAGTTTACATATACCGCGTGCAATTGTGTCTTTATGTAAATTTTGTCAACCAAATAAAAAAGCCATCGTTTTAAGATGACTTTTTTAGGTGTTCTAATATTTATAGCCGTTTAATTGGCTGCTTTACGTTTCATTTGATCAAAGAAGTCGTCATTAGTTTTGGTTTCTTTCATGCGATCAAGCAAGAATTCCATTGCTGCCAATTCATCTTGAGTGTGTAACAATTTACGCAAAATCCAAACTTTACGCAAATTATCTTCACTCATTAAGCGCTCTTCACGACGTGTACCTGATTTTTTGATGTTCATGGCAGGGAAAACACGTTTTTCTGCAATACGACGGTCTAAGGTAATCTCTTGGTTGCCTGTACCTTTAAACTCTTCGTAAATCACTTCATCCATTTTACTGCCAGTTTCAATCAGTGCAGTCGAAATAATGGTGAGTGAACCACCTTCTTCAATATTACGTGCAGCACCAAAGAAGCGTTTTGGACGTTCTAAAGCGTGCGCATCAACACCACCTGTTAAAACCTTGCCTGAAGAAGGTACGACAGTGTTGTAGGCGCGTGCCAAACGGGTAATCGAATCCAGTAAAATCACCACGTCTTTTTTATGTTCAACTAAACGCTTGGCTTTTTCAATGACCATTTCTGCAACTTGAACGTGACGAGCAGGTGACTCATCAAATGTTGATGCAATCACTTCACCGCGCACGGTGCGTTCCATTTCAGTCACTTCTTCAGGGCGTTCATCAATGAGAAGTACAATCAAGAACACTTCTGGGTTGTTACGAACAATCGACTGAGCGATGTTTTGTAGCAACATGGTTTTACCCGCTTTAGGCGGAGCCACAATAATTGAACGCTGACCTTTACCAATTGGCGCAACCAAATCTACCACACGTGCAGTTAAGTCTTCAGTTGTTCCATTACCTAACTCCATCACCAACTGTTCTGTTGGGAAAAGCGGGGTTAAGTTTTCAAATAAGATTTTATTACGTGAATTTTCAGGGGTGTCATAGTTAATTTGATTGACTTTGAGCAAAGCAAAATAACGTTCGCCTTCTTTTGGTGGACGAATCGTACCTGTAATGGTGTCACCCGTGCGCAGGTTAAAGCGACGAATTTGCGAAGGGCTGACATAAATATCATCTGGGCCAGCAAGGTATGAACCTGCAGCTGAGCGTAAGAAACCAAAACCATCAGAGAGAATTTCTAGAACGCCATCACCAAAAATCTCTTCACCATTCATGGCATGGCGCTTTAAGATGGCAAAAATAATGTCTTGCTTGCGGTTACGCGCCATTCCTTCAAGGCCCATAAACTCGGCAATCTTGATGAGTTCGCCAATCGGTTTTTTCTTGAGTTCGGTTAAATTCATAGAGGTTCTGATAGAATTAAAATTCTGGGGTACAGGTTAGAGAGGGAGCAACATTTAGCCGCATTCATACAATAAAATGAAAGCAATTGTATTTGCACAATAACGATTCAGAGCACTGATTCATTGTTTGATTGAAAAATGTGAAAAACAATTTCTGTTGCCGAGCGGCATTTTTGTGTTGTGTCTTTTCAGAAAGAGGATGAAAGATCCTGCGTTTCCTGAGCATGCAATATAAGAGAGAAACGTCTACTTGTCAATTTGTAGGCAAAAAAAATACGCCAATGCGTGGCGTATTTTTTTCATCATCTCTATAAATAGACGATGGATCAATCGACTTAGATATTTTCGTCAATAAATGCAGTCAATTTAGATTTAGGTGCTGCACCGACTTGCTGTGCAACCACTTCACCATTTTTGAACATCAATAATGCTGGAATATTGCGGATGTTGTAGTTCACTGCAGTTTGTTCGCAAGAAGTTACATCAACTTTTACAATTTTAACTTTGCCTTGGTATTCGTCTGCAAGTACTTCAAGTACAGGTGCAATTGCTTTACATGGCGCACACCAGCCAGCCCAGAAGTCAACCAATACAGGAGTATCTGATTGAAGAACATCTGCTTCGAAGTTTGCATCAGTGGTGTTTACGATGTTGCCAGACATGGATTACGCTCCAAATAATTTTTAAGATAGCTTTAGTTAGTATTACATAGCCATCTTGAACAAAGTAGGGGAATCTGTGGATTTTCCACTCAAAATACAAATTTGTCTAATTGATCGTGACGATAACGCTAAACGAAAATGCTAATTCTGTAACACAATTGTCATATATGCGGAAAATTTAAATAGTCGTCAAATTGTGCTGATAAATGGCTTTTAAATTAGGTGTATGTGAATTACTCTAGGCACAATTCTGTCTAGGTTTGTTTGAAGAATGTCTGATTTTTTAATTGATGAAGAGTTACTCGCAGCCATCGATATGGGGTCGAATAGTTTCCACTTGGCGATTGCTCGAGTGGATCATGGTGAAGTAAAAAAAGTGGCATCAATGTCAGAAAAAGTACAGTTGGCCGCAGGTTTAGATGAAAATAAGAATTTGACCGAAGCTGCTCAACAACGTGGTTTGGCATGTTTGGCGCGTTTTGTGGGACGTTTAACTGCGGTGCAGTCAAACCGTTTGCGTATTGTGGCAACCAACGCATTGCGTCAGGCCAAAAATGGACATGAGTTTATTCAAAAAGCCGCAGAAATTTTGCCTAAACCTATTGAAATTATTGCAGGGCGTGAAGAAGCCCGTTTAATTTATTTAGGCGTATCGCACACGATGGCAAATAGTGGTCGTCGTTTGGTAATTGACATTGGCGGTGGTTCGACAGAGTTGATTATTGGCGAAGAATTTGAGCCAATTCATACCGAATCTTTACAAATGGGCTGTGTGGCCTATACCAAAGCCTATTTTGCCGATGGTGAAATTAGCAAGAGCAGTTTTGAAAAAGCAGTGGTTGCAGCGCGTAAAGAACTGTATTCGATTGCCAATACTTATAAAGAAGCAGGTTGGGATACCGTTGCAGGTTCGAGCGGTACCATTAAAGCCTGTCGTCAAATTACGGTAAATATGGGCTGGAGCAATGAGCAGGAAAATCTGACTCGTGAAGGTTTAGAAAAACTCAAAGACCGTTTGCTCAAGTTTAAACACGTATCAGAAATGGAATTTGATGGTCTAAAAGAAGACCGTCGAGCAGTTTTGCCAGCAGGTTTGGCAATTTTATATGCGGTATTTGATGTATTAGATATCGATAAACTGGTGTATTCCGATGGGGCTTTGCGTGAAGGCGTAATGTATGACTTGTTGGGACGTTTCCAGCATGAAGACATTCGTGATCGCAGTGTACAGGCCTTGATGGGGCGTTATAACTCAGACCCGAAACAGGCTGGACGTGTGGTGAAAACTGCGCAACATTTATTTGACAGCGTGGCAGAATCATTAAAATTAAATAACGAAGATAGTGACTTATTGCGTCGTGCTGCGTACCTACATGAAATTGGTTTAGCCATCAGTCACAGCAGTTATCATCGTCACGGTGCATATTTATTGCAACATTCGGACATTCCCGGTTTCTCACAAATTGACCAAAACTATCTCTCGCATTTGGTCGGCAACCATCGTCGAAAGTTGCGCCAAGACCCGAAAACAGAAGCACTGAAAGCGGGTGGCAATAAAATTGTTTACTTAAGTTTGTTGCTTCGCCTTGCAGTTTTGGTCAACGCAAGTCGTAGCGATGCGATGCTTCCTGCCATTGAATTAAGCATCCGCAATGCGCAACAATGGCAGCTCAGCGTGTCGGGTGATGCCAAACAATGGCCATTGCTTGTCGCTGAATTGCACGATGAACAAGTGCAATTCAAGAATTGGGACATTGAATTGAATATTCAGTCGGAACAATTTGTCGATTAAGATTTGGTTAATTTAGGGATAACAGTCGACTTATGAAAAAAGCTGCTCAATCTAAAGCATGGAAAACCGTGCAAATTGCACGTCATCCTGAACGTCCGCAATTTCTAGACTATGTGGGTGAAATTTTCACTGAATTTGATGCCTTACATGGCGATCGTTTATTTGGTGATGATGGTGCAATGATCGGTGGATTGGCACGCTTTGATGGTCAGCCTGTCATGGTGATAGGTCAACATCGTGGTCGCAGTACCCGCGAAAAATTACAACACAACTTCGGGATGTGTAATCCAGAAGGCTACCGTAAGGCACAGCGTCTTATGGATATGGCAGAGCGTTTTAATCTGCCAGTTTTCACTTTTGTTGATACGATGGGTGCATACCCAGGTGTAGGTGCAGAGGAACGTGGTCAGGCAGAAGCGATTGCGACCAGCTTGGCACAACTGTCGAACTTAAAAGTACCTGTAATTGCTACAGTATTGGGCGAAGGTGGTTCAGGCGGTGCGTTGGGTATTGGTGTGGCTGACCGTGTGGTGATGTTGTCACACAGTATTTACTCTGTTATTTCGCCAGAAGGCTGTGCGTCTATTCTGTGGAAAACTGCAGAAAAAGCCGAACAAGCCAGTGAAGCATTGGCATTGACTGCAGAAAAACTGCAAAAGATTGGTATTGTAGAATATGTGGTTGATGAAGGTGAGGGTGCGCATTTAAACCCTGAACAAGTCATGCACAGTCTGAAAAATGTGTTAAAAGAAGCTTTGGATGAATTGCAAGCGATGGATGCAACACAACGATGCGAAGAACGTTACCAGCGTTTAATGAAGTTTGGCAGCGACAATTTAGGTCTAGCGTCTTAAGTCAATTACAGGCTTTTCCTGCACAGACAAAATTTTTAATCGGATGTAGTGGCGGCATGGATTCCATGCTGCTACTGCATCTTTTGTCGTTTTTGTGCCCTGAAAAAGTACGCGCGATTTATATTGATCACCAATTGCAAAGTCCAAGCGCAGCGTGGGGCACATTGGTGCAAGCCACCTGCCAAAATTTAAATGTGCCGTGTGTGCTGCAAAAAGTCAGTGTGTCTGAGGGTAATTTAGAAAATCAGGCACGTCAGGCGCGTTATCAGGCCTATATGCAGCACTTAGATAGCAACGAAGTTCTAGTATTGGCGCATCATCAGCAAGATCAGGCAGAAACCGTATTGCTGCGTTTGTTTTCAGGCGCAGGTGTGCAAGGACTTGCTGCCATGCAAGCTGTCGATGTGCGTGATGACATCAGTATTTGGCGTCCGTTATTGGATATTTCGCGTGAGCAGATTTGCCAATGGAGTGCTGAATTAAAGCTCGATTATGTGCAAGACCCAAGCAATCAGGATGTGCATTATGACCGAGCTTGGGCAAGAGAAATATTGTGGCCTGTCGTGCAACAGCGTTTTCCTAAAATGCAGCAAGCTGTGACGCGTACTGCAAACTTGATGCAAGATACTGAAAACATTTTGGCAGAAGTTTTGGCGCAGGATTTAGCTGCATGTGGCACAGACTCGCAGTTGAATTTAATTCAGTTACAACAATTGTCTTTGTCACGGCAACGTCAGCTATTATCGGCATGGATGAAAGGACAGGCACAATATCGCCCAAGTTTTGATATGGTCGAACGCTTGCAACGTGAGGTGATTCAAGCCAAAGCCGATGCACAAGCGGCATTACATTGTCAGGATTATTATTATCTGCGTTATCAGCAACAATTATTTCGTTTGCCGAAAGCGGAGTATTTAGCTGCAGAACATTTTGAGGCAGAAGAACAAGTGTTATGTTTGCAGGCAGATCAGACTTTTCAAGTGTGGTCTGGCTGTTATCAACTGCAACAAGCCAAAGTCGGTTTATCTGCAACTTTGCTGAATCGTCCGTTAACTTTACGGCCACGTTTGGGTGGTGAAAAAATTCATTTGTATGGTCGGGTGGGCACATGGCCACTGAAAAAAGCCATTCAGGAAGCACAAATTTTTCCGTGGACGCGTCATACAATTCAAATATTAAGCCTAGATAATGTTATGCTAGGCGTTTTTAGCCCCAAAGGCTTTTGGCTTGCACAGTCGGACTATTGTGTCGCAGATGGATGGCAACCGAATTTAGTCTCTTAACGACAAAGAACTCAACGAAGAGCGTGAATCATGAGTGCAGTATTGAATTGTAATATTAGTTTCATTGGCGGTGGCAACATGGCGCAAGCCTTGATTGGTGGTTTGATTGCCAGAGGTTTGCCGCCAACCCGTATTACAGTTTCAGACCCTGTAGAACAAGTGCGTGAATTATTAAAAGAAAAAGATGTGCATGTCACTGAGGATAATTTGGCCGCGATTGCAGATGCAGATATTGTGGTATTTGCAGTCAAACCACAGGTTTTGGCACAAGTATTGCGTCCATTGCACGGTCAGTTTGAAGATAAGCTGGTGATTTCGATTGTTGCGGGCGCAGAAATTGCCACGATTTCTGAGTTATTACGTACAGAACGTGTAGTGCGGGTAATGCCAAATACGCCTGCTTTGGTGCAAACAGGTGCACATGGTTTGTATGCAACCGAACAGGTCAATAGCACTGACCGTGAATTGGCAAGTCAGGTTTTGGCAGCGACAGGTTTAACTATTTGGGTAAACTCTGAGGCGCAAATTGATGCTGTGACTGCAGTATCTGGTTCAGGGCCAGCATATTTCTTCTATTTGATGGAAAGTATGATTCGTGCAGGCAAGAACTTAGGTTTAGATGAAAAAGTGGCGACAGCACTGACGTTACAAACTGCTTTGGGTGCAGCACAAATGGCAATTACCAGCTCGAATACACCTGCAGAATTACGCAAAAATGTAACTTCACCAAATGGCACGACCCAAGCGGCAATTGAAGTGTTTGATCATGCGCAAATTTCACAAAATATTCAGGCGGCATTGGCTGCTGCTAAAACGCGTAGTCAAGAATTAGCGCAAGAGTTGAGTGATAGTATTTAATTATTGAAAAACAATGAATTTAAATTTTAGGAAAGTTTAAGTATGGGTGCAAATTCTGCGCTAATTTTTGGCATTATCATTAACGTAGCGATTTTGCTCGTATTCTTCCGTTTCTTAATGCAATTGGCAGCGGTGAGTCCTTATAACCCTGTGGTGCTTTCAACCATTAAAGCCACCAAAATTGTAGATGTATTTGGACGTATTTTTCCAACGGTTGGCAAAGGTCGAGTTAACTCTGCAGCCTTGGCTTTGTTGGTGGTGTTGTATCTACTCAAAATTTTTGGTGTTATGTATCTCAATGGTGCGATGCCGAATAGTCCAATTCACTTACTGATTCTGACTTTTGTGACCATGATTCAGGATTTAATCCGTTTCTGTCGTTATTTGATTTTTGCCACCATTATTTTGAGTTGGGTGGTGATGTTTACTCAATCTCGTGGCCCGTATATTGAGGTGATTCAAGAGTTGGCAGAGCCGTTATTAGCACCATTTCGTCGTTTATTGCCGAACATGGGCATGATTGATTTGTCGCCAATTATTGCATTTTTGGCTTTATATATCGCTGAAATTATTATGAATCAGGTAGCGATTGTATTGCTGACTGGCTTATAAGTCGCATTATCCTAAAACATTAAAAAGGACTCAAATCGAGTCCTTTTTTTGTAGTTTAAGTTTGGGCTGACGACCTTAATGAGTCTTCAGAAATACAAATAACCTGCATCCTGACCTCCTTCTAGGCGAAGGAAGGTGCTGAAAAAAGAGAGCGCAACGACTTTAGTGCGCTTCATCCCAGTTATT
Source organism: Acinetobacter sp. YH12211 (assembly GCF_013418015.1). Taxonomy (NCBI): domain Bacteria; kingdom Pseudomonadati; phylum Pseudomonadota; class Gammaproteobacteria; order Moraxellales; family Moraxellaceae; genus Acinetobacter; species Acinetobacter sp. YH12211. The sequence continues at coordinate 13,295 of NZ_VPCW01000005.1, read as the reverse complement.
GCCTTTTCCGACTTCCACCACCAATGGTACAGAAATTTCCACCACAGATTGCATGACTTCTGCCAACTTCGGCGCGAGTTCATCTGCCGCATCTGCATCGACTTCAAATACCAATTCATCGTGTACTTGCAGCAACATTTTGGCTTGCGCTTGCGGTAACATTTTGTCGACTTCAATCATCGCCATTTTAATAATATCAGCTGCAGAGCCTTGTAATGGCGCGTTAATTGCCGCACGTTCTGCCGCTTTACGTACCATCATATTACGTGCAGCAATATCTGGCGTATAGAGGTGACGACCTAAAATAGTTTCTACAAAACCTTGTTCTAGCGCGACTTGGCGGGTACGTTGCATATATTCATAAATGCCCGGATAACGCTGGAAGTATTGCTTGATGTAGTTTTGTGATTCTTCACGGGTAAACCCAAGCTGACGAATTAAGCCAAATTCCGACATGCCGTAGAGCAGACCGAAGTTTACAGCTTTGGCCTGACGACGCTGATCTGAGGTTACGTCTTCTAAGGCAATACCCAAGACTTCTGCCGCAGTACGGCGGTGCACGTCTTGTCCATGGTTAAAGGCATCGAGTAGGGCATCATCTTGTGAAAAATGTGCCATTAAACGCAATTCGATTTGCGAGTAGTCGGCTGCCAACAATACGCGACCTTCAGGTGCGACAAAGGCTTTACGAATTTGACGACCAATTTCGGTACGAATTGGAATGTTTTGTAAGTTTGGATCAGTAGAAGATAAACGCCCTGTTGCAGTCAAAGCTTGGTGATAACTGGTATGCACTCGATGCGTATCGTTGTTGGCTTGTTTCAGTAAGCCATCGGTATAGGTGCTTTTGAGTTTAGATAAACCACGGTAGTCTAAAATTAAACTACTGATCGGATGCTCAATTTTTTCCAAAACACTTTCACTGGTACTGTATTGACCTGTTGCGGTTTTCTTGCCGCCTTTGAGTCCGAGTTTATCAAACAGGATTTCGCCCACTTGTTTCGGTGAGCTGACATTAAAGTTTTCACCTGCCAATTCTACAATTTGGTTTTCCAAATCTTGCATGGTTTGGGAAAAATCGACACCCAATTGATCTAAAAATTTCAGATCAAGCTGAATGCCATTTTCTTCCATACTGGTCAGCACACGCGCCACAGGCATTTCGATGTTGTGCAAAATATTGACCAATTCAGGATGCTTTTGTAGCTTCGCAGACAGCACTTCATATAAACGATACGTAACATGCGCATCTTCTGCAGCGTAGTGCGCAGCCGTTTCAATTTCAATTTGATTGAAAGTTTTTTGCTTGACGCCTTTGCCTGCAATTTGCTCATAAGATGTGGTCAGGTGGCTTAAATATAAGCGTGCCACATCATCCATGCCGTGACGGGTTGCGACAGAGTTAAGCACATAAGATGCCAACATGGTATCGAAATACCAACCTTGTAAATGAATACCGTGATTTTCAAGCACATGCGCATCATATTTTAAATGATGCCCAATTTTATCCACCGCATTATTTTCTAAAATAGGTTTGATTTGTGCCAAAACCTGATCACGGTTGAGCTGCTGTGGTGCGCCCTCATAATCATGCGCCAAAGGTACGTAATAGGCATCTTTGGCATCGAACGCGATAGAAAAACCAACAATTTCTGCAACGCGATAATCCAGACTGGTGGTTTCTGTATCAAAGGCAAAACGCTGTGCAGTTTGCAAGCGTTGCAGCAAAGCATCCCAATGCGCCTGATCTAAAATGGTGTGGTATGTTGCTGCACCGAGTTGATCATCAACACTGCTTTGCGTGGCTTGATCTTCAGTTTCAATTTCATTGGCTGTCGGTGCGGCGACTGTTTTTGCAGCTTGTTTATAATTGCTGTTATTTGGATTATTTGGATGATCGAGCGATTGTAATTGATTACGGAATTCTAGCTCGGTATATAAATTGCGTAAGGCTTCAACATTAGGGTCTTGTAGTTTTAGATCGGCATAACCAAAGTTCAGATCAAGGTCACAAACAATGCTGGCGAGTTGATGATCTAGCGCGATGCCATCGGCATTGTCTTTAATATTTTGTCCGACTTTGCCTTTAATATGATCGACATTTTCTAAAATCGCACCAATCGAGCCATATTCGGCCAGTAGTTTTGCAGCAGTTTTGGCGCCAATGCCAGGCACGCCCATAATACCATCGGAAGCATCACCCATGAGGGTCAGATAATCAATAATTTGATGCGGCCATACGCCAAACTTGTCAAATACAGCCTGAATATCCATTGGCTTTTCTTTGAAGCTGTCTTCAAGGGTAACTTTTTCAGTCACCAACTGCGCCATGTCTTTATCGCCCGTAGAAATCAGTACTTGCTGTCCTTCGGCTTCGGCACGTTTGGCTAAAGTTCCAATAATATCATCGGCTTCTGCGCCTGGTAGCATGTAAAGTGGAATACCCAAAGCACGAATTAAAGCATGTAAGTATGGAATTTGCTGAGAAAGTTCCTCAGGCATACTTGGGCGGTCACCTTTATAAATTGGCGATAGTTCGTGACGGAAAGTCGGCTCAGGCGTATCAAAAATTACCGCCATGTGAGTAGGCTGAGTACGACGCATCAACTTTTGAATCGCAGAGATCGCGCCACGAATAGCATTGGTATGTAAACCAGTTGACGTGGTTAATGGTGGTAGTGCGTGAAAGGCACGAAATAGAAAATATGAGCCATCGACCAAGACAAATGGTGGCATGGATTGATTCCTTCTGCAAATAAGCAGTTTATTGTACGTGATTTTTGCAGTTGTCGCAGAAACTGATTTTTAAGGCAAGTGTTGCAGACGCACAGTTACCGAATTGCTGATGAATCCTGATTCAGAATCGTGCTGTCTGTTGTATGATCGGAGCCATGACAATATCAATAAAATGAAGAGCAATGCAGACAGGGCAGAATGAAATTCGAATCATTTGGTTCATGCTATTAATCATAATTTCAATTGGCGCATGGTGGCTCGGTGTGCCGATGCTGAGTTATATCTGTGCAGTTGCTGCGGTGGTCAGCGTGATGTTTTTTGTGGGACGAGTGCAGAACTCACTGGAACAGGTTGTGGATGCACAGTCACAAGTACAACGCCAAAGCTCTAAAACTCCTTTATATATCGCCGCTTTTATTGCTTTTTTAGGAATATTGCTGGATTGGTATTTACTGACATCTATTGCTTTAAGTGCATGGATTTTTATGTTGTTGCGATGGTTGCAGCGTTTGGAGCAAGGACTGTATCAATTACAGCAATTACAAAGTGCCGCTAAGCTTCAGGCGCATGCTCAAAAGAGCTATCCTCAAAAGACCAATGCTCAAGAGAAAAAGGTTCAAACGCAATTCGCAGAGCATATTTTAGCCAATACATCTGAAGTTGATGCAAGTCTTTCATCAGTTAAGGCAAATGTGGATGATGGTGTTATATCAACCGCTTCTCAACCTGAAACCATCGCTATTCAATCTGATTCCACATTATCGAGCGAGCCGAATTCTGTTCGGGAACAAGCAGCTCAAGTTTCTTATCCATATCAAGACCAAGAGTATCTACATCAAGAATATTCAGCTCCAGATTTAGCCAAATCCTCAAGGTCTGTTGCACCTTTTGCAACTCAGTCGCGCTCATCAAGTAACAGTTTATTGCAACAAGCTCAATCATGGCTGATACATGGTAATCCTGTATTAAAAGCAGCAATTGTAGTGTTACTCATAGGCGTGGTGTTACTGCTACGTTTTGCTACTGAACATTGGCAATTTAGTTTGGCAGTGAAACTTTTGTTCGTTGCTGGCGTGAGTGCAGCAGTGACAGTATTCGGTTATCTGTTACGCAACAAAAATCGCAGCTTTGCTTTGGGTGTGCAAGGTTTGGGGTTGGCTGGGCTGTGTCTGACCTTATTTTTTGCCTATTACAATTTGGTCATTCCAAATTTAGCTATCGCCAGTCTGTGTTTTATTGTGGTGATGTTGCTCACGCTCTGGCTGAGTTTAAAACAACAATCAGTCGAACTTGCCCTCATGGCAATGCTGATTGCGTATTTCGCACCGTTTACTTTACCTGTTCGTAATGCAACAGCCATTGAATTTATTGCCTATTATTTGCTGATTAATATTTCGGTTGCCATTTTAAGTAGTTTACGTCCGTGGAAATATTTAAATCAAATTGCGTTTTTAATGACGGTTGTGGTGGGTGGCAGCTATGCCTTTTATCATGGTTATATCTTTGAACGGCAGGTGCTAACGCTTTTAGTTTTGGCGCATGCGGCTATTTTTATTTGGTTGGGTTTTCGCTTTAGTCAGCTTTTGGCACAGGAAGATGTCGCCACGTTTCAGCTGAAACCTATTTTAGACCTTGCCTTGATTTTTGGCGCACCCATTGTCGGTTATGCCTGTTTATATCTGATGTATTTTGAAGAAACAGCAGAGCAGGCAGCCTTTAGTTTGTTATTTGCGGTGGTTTTTGCAGGTTTGTATTGGCTGACCAAACAGCATCGGCAGACACAATTTATTGCACAAAGTTATTTCAGTTTGATGCTGATTTTTAGTGTGTTGATTCCACCTATTTTACTGCCTGAACAATGGAGTGTCATTGGTTGGGCATTACAAGGCGTGGCTGTGTTTATTTTTGCCTTTATTCAATATTCTAAAATTAGCCGTTATTTGGCACTAGGTTTGTTTGCCGTAGCGGGCTTATCTGGGCTGTATTATTTAGTAGAGTTGCCTTATTTCGAGCGCAGTATTTATTGGGTACTGAGCCTAAGTTATGCCACGGTTGTGGTGTTTTCCAACAGCCGTGCAGCTTTCAGACAACAACTGAGCACAGCAACCACGAGCGTACTGTGTTTAATGATGTTGTCTGCAACCAGTTTATGGCTATGGTTAGGTTTAGATTACTTTGATGGAGAACTTGCAACCGTACAGACGCTTTTGGCGGTGGTGGTCATTTATTTACTTATCAACGAAGTACTACTTTCTCGTCAAGCGACATGGTCATGGCTATTGCCCAAATGGTTAGGTCTAACGCCAGTTTCGCTCACTGCAGCAGGTTTATTATTCAGCCGTAGCTATGATGGAGCGGTGCATTGGGTTTCGGGTACTGAACGTCTGCTATTTGCCTTGTTTGCAGGCGTGCTCAGTGTGTTGTGGTTGCGTCCTTTATGGACTGTCCGCAGCGACAAAGAATGGCTGAATTTAGGACTGTTACCCATTTTGGCGATGGCGAGTTTAACGCTGTTACCACAGCATCCGTATAGCAGCATGGTGATTTTACCATTGCTCTTTGCGGCGTGGTGTTGGTGGCAACAACCGGATTCAGATTGGCGCAAATTTTGGTATGCGCGTAGCAATTTAATCTTCATGTTGATGTGGATGCTATGTTCACAACTGTTGACTGAACACGCATTTTACGGCTATGTACTGCCTATTTTGAATCCATTTGATTTGGTCAGTATAGCCATGTTGGTGGCTATTTTGTGGATGTTGAATCTGCAACGCAAAACCCATTTAGACCAAGGCTTGGCAGCGGTAATTATGGTCTTGAGTTTACTGTGGCTAAGTAGTTATGTGCTATTACGTGCCTTACATCTGTATTTGGGAACGCCAATCAACCAAATTGCTGTTTGGCAAGATGCCACTGTGCAGCTCAGTTTGACCTTGCTTTGGGTGAGTTTGGCTTGTATCGCCATGTGGATTGCCAGTCTGAAACAATTACGTGCCTTGTGGATTTTAGGCAGCAGTATTTTGGTGATTGTGACCTTAAAATTGGTGCTTTTAGATTTATCTAATATTGGAACTTTAATGCGCGTGCTGTCATTCTTTGCTGCAGGTTTAGGTATGCTACTGATTGCATATATCGCCCCAATTCCTGAGCCAGATCTCGCAAAAAACAACACTTCGCCGTCTTCCAAAGCTTGAGCAGATCCTCAAGTTTAGTTAGAGGCAAAGTGTCGAAGACTGAAACGATTACTTTAAGTCAGGTTCTCGTTTCAGTGCTTGGGCATTGGCATATTGATCAAGTTCTTCATTATTTAAAGGGCGCGATAAAGGATGATCAACAAAACCCATTTTGGGTACAGGAATTTCGATTTGGTTGTCTAGGAAACCATTACGGATACGTTCCTGCATTTCATCACGTACCTTTAAAAAGTTTTCTTGCTGACACCACACCGCAAACAACAATTCAATTGAAGATTCACGGAAAGCTGTAACTGTCACCGCGGGTTTAGGGTCAGACAGCACGAGCGGATATTGATTGGCGACACTGAGCAACACTTCACGCACTTTAATAATATCTTCGTGAAAATTAATCGCGAGGGTAATGGGCACACGTCGGATTGGAAACTTGGACAAGTTATGCACGGGTGCACGAATCAATTGTTCATTGGGTAAACGCACATAAATATTGTCTTGGGTCAGCAATTTAACTGAAAGTAAGTCAATTGAGATCACTTCACCTTCAATGGTGTGTCCGCGAATCAGGGTGATTTGAATGGTATCGCCCACTTCAAAAGAACCTTCGCCAATCAGGAACATACCACTAATTAAATTGGATGCCGAGGTTTGTGAGGCAAAACCCAAAGCCACGGTTAAAATACCCGCTGCACCTAAAAACACGCTGAGTTTAAAGCCTGCTTCTTTCAGGCTCGCCATCACAAACAGCAGGAAAATAAAGTAAAAAATCCCGCGTCGCCAAACTAAGCGTTGATGCGCATTAAAACGTGCGCCAATAGTGCGTACAAAAGTATTGGAAACAAAACGTGCAATTAAGAAACCAATCAAAGACAATACAATTGCGACCAAAATTTCGGTCAGACGATCTGTATTGATACTGGTAAAAATTCCTTTGAGGCTGTTGGTGATTTCTTTGGAAATATTGGAATCTGCCATAACATCCTCTTAGAAAAATGAATCAAACATATTAAATAAAGCACCTGCCGTTTCACGCGGTGGTTGCAAATAGGTCACTTCACCTGCATGTGGCGGGGTGCGATTTTCAATCCGAATTCGTGGCGGGCGGTCTAAACCTTCATGCATCACTTTAATTTGTGAAGTCCATAAACGACCTGTACTTTCGCTGAAAAATAAAGGCAGTGCAGGCACAGGCACATTCATTCGGTCAAAACGCAATTGTTGATTGCTGGTGTTGTGAAATTCAATCGGCGTGACGGCACGAAATGCACGTGGTTTTAATTGATGTAATTCGGTACGGCCATCGACTGCTGTGGCATAGCAAATTTCACCTGTACGATGATTGGGGCCAAACCAAGTATCTTTCGGGCGAATAATCGGCAAATCAAAAATGGGTTCACGTTGACCATCGACAAAGGCAGACATCCACAACGGTGTGCTGATATACAAGGTGCCGCGTTGCCCCGCAGGAATATAAATTGGATCGACAGGTTTAATCACCACTGAACGGTCTGCCAAACGAGGCATGAGCTGTAATTTACTTTGTGTAGATTTGAACATATAGCGTTCAATTTTCACAGGTTGTGGAAAGGCAAATTCAGGATCATCAATGTTATGCCATTGCTGTTCATAATCGTATTGAACCTGCGGGCGATAATATTCCAAACGCCATTCTTGCATACCACGGGTCAAACGTACTAAGAGTGAGCCAAATTGCCACGTTTTAGGACGATTGAGCTCAAACTCATAGTCACCCCACCATTTTAATTTAGCCGAATCAGTTTCTGAAATCTCATGATTTTGTGACAATGGCCTATCCCTTTCTTGATAAATCAGCGAAAACAGACTTCACGCTGTCATACGCTTAGAGTACACTCAAATTAAATTTTTTCATCATTATTATAATCGCTGATGCAAGTACTGAAACAATTACAAATACCGTATAGCTTTGCCAAACGCCATGGGGTGTTAATTCGTTATGAGGGCGATCATGCCTTTATTGTACGTCGTGAAAATACGCCGATGCTTGCCATTCAGGAGGCGCGTCGTTTTTTGGGGCATCCTGCACAGCATCAACTTTGTAGCGATCAGGAATTTCACCAATTATTAAGCAGCAGTTTTGCAGGTGATACAGGCGAGTCGCAGCAAGTCGCTGCGGGATTGGAAGATCACCCTGACTTGCTTAGTTTGGCAGATTCAGTTCCTGAAGCAGAAGACCTGATGGATCAGGAAGATGATGCACCGATTGTACGTTTAATCAATGCTTTACTGTCTGAAGCGATTCGGGTTGGCGCATCGGATATTCATATCGAATCTTTTGAGAAAAAACTGTCAGTCCGTTTGCGGGTCGATGGTCAGTTGCGTGAAATCGTGCAACCGCGCCGTGAACTTGCGCCTTTATTGGTGTCACGTATTAAAGTCATGGCAAAACTGGATATTGCCGAAAAACGTATCCCTCAAGATGGTCGTATTTCGCTCAGACTAGCAGGTCGTGAGGTCGATGTACGTGTGTCAACGCTGCCATCTTCGCATGGTGAGCGGGTGGTAATGCGTTTGCTGGATAAGCAAGCAGGTCGTTTAAACATGACGCACTTGGGGCTGATGCAAAATGATTATGAGCGCTTAAAGCAACTGGTACATCGACCACACGGGATTATTTTGGTTACAGGGCCGACAGGTTCGGGTAAAACTACGACCTTATATGCAGCTTTGTCAGACCTGAATGACGGTTCTAAAAATATTTTGACTGCAGAAGACCCGATTGAATATCAACTTGAAGGGATTGGGCAAACACAGGTCAATACCAAAGTGGATATGACCTTCGCTCGTGCTTTAAAAGCCATGCTGCGCCAAGACCCAGATGTGGTGATGGTGGGGGAGATTCGTGACTTAGAAACCGCCGAAATTGCAGTGCAGGCTTCCTTAACTGGTCACTTGGTACTGTCTACCCTACATACCAATACGGCCATTGGTGCAGTCACCCGTTTAAAAGATATGGGCATCGAGCCGTTCTTGCTGTCAAGTTCATTAATTGGGGTGATCGCGCAGCGTTTAGTGCGCACCTTATGTTCGCACTGCGCCACATGGCATGCTGCAGATGACTTTGAACAAGAACTCTTTAAAAGTGTGACCGATGCAAGCGATTTAAAACTTCCGCAACCGAAAGGCTGTGAACATTGCTCACATACAGGTTTTACTGGGCGGACTGCAATTTATGAAATTGTCCCTGTGGATGAAGCAATGCGCCGTTTGATTCATGGCAATGCCGCGGAATATGAACTGGAAGATTATGCACGACAGCAATCAAGTTCGATTCGTGAAGATGGATTGCGTAAGGTATTGGCAGGTAAAACCACTTTGGAAGAAGTGCTGCGCGTGACCAATGAAGCGGCTGAATAGCTAAAAAGTAAGGTTAAGATAAGAAATACAAAGAGTTGATCACTATATTGTTGATCAACCCTTTTTATTGAAATTCAATTTTAAAATTGCAATAAACGACGATGCTGCATTAACGGCATCGACTCTCGAATTTTGCTTTGTTCATCTAAATCAAAGGGCACTGTAATCAGTTGCGTACCTTCGTCTTGCACCATTGACAATAACTGTCCGCGTGAATTGGCAGCGCCTGAATGTCCCCAAGTCTGACGTTTTTCACCATGCCAACCTTGTTGGGCTGCACCTAAAACCTGACATTGACTGTCCATGCCACGCGCCTGCAAGAGCAATTGCCAATGCATTTGACCTGTGGTGTAAGTAAAAGCCGATGGCGCAGTTAAAATATTGGCGCCTTGCGCACGTAAAGTTAAGGCCAATTCAGGAAAGCGCAAGTCATAACACACCATTAAGCCAATGTTGCCAAACGGTGTTTTCGCCACAACGACTTCAGAGCCGGGTTCAAAAAACTTAGATTCCTGATAACCACCAACAGAGTCACCAACTTGCACATCAAACAAATGAATTTTGTCATAACGTGCTTCAGTTTTTTCTGGGCTAATACATAAACTGACCGTACGCACACGACCATCTGCAATTGTTGAACCATCAGGGCGATATGGGCAGGGCAATGTACCCGCCACAATCCAGATTTGATATTGATGTGCAAGCTGTTCCAAACGCTGTTGAATACTTTCAAACTGTGCCGCGGTTTCGCATTGTTTGCCTGCTGCAAAGCAAACAAAGTTTTCTGGAAAAACGATCAGTTCTGCACCATCGGCTTTACTTTGTTGAATCAATGTTTCAATGATTTTGAAGTTTTCCTCAATATCATTTTGTGAGTTCATTTGAGCAACAGAAAGTAAAGTCATCAAAGCATTCCTGAGTGAAGATCAAGCGTTCTGCTGATTTTGCTCAGCACATTGATCGAGATTATCTTGTTCTTTTTGTAGCTGTTTCACCAAAGGTTCGAACATATTTTGGTTGTTTTCATTCAGCTTCATGAGGGTTTTATGGGCATCTAATACCGTAGTGAGCATATTGCTATGCGTGACGTGTTCTTCTACCAGCTCACGCGTGCAGACAGTTGGGTCACCACAGTAATTTAAAATCACAAACACCTGTCCTAAGCCCATGCTATTGGCGAGCGTAGTAATGTCTGGATTAGTAGATAGCATAACTGCTTGAATGTTATGGATTTGTTTCAGTTTTAAGCCTAGCTTAGCCAATACACCTAAAACTGTACTGTCAATAAATGTAGTTTGGGTTAAATCTACAATTGCACCCACCACATTAGATTGCTGTTCAATTTTACTGAGTAGTTTGTCTAGACTAATACAAGATTGGGCACGCACTTCGCCAAAAAGCTTAAAGATATGCGTTCCATTCAAACTTGCATATTCAACATGACCTGTTGACATATAAATGCCATTTGCAGAGAAGGATTAGATAATTATCCCATAGCGACTATATAGACTCAAGTGGCTTACAGTCGTATATCTTGGGTTGAGAAGTTAACTGGCTGATTTATTGGTTATTTTGTTCGACACAAACTCAAGATCGCAATATCATCTGCTACATGATCGGGGGCTTGGAATGATTGATTTTGCAAGTGAAAGACCAATTGTTCAAACTGTTCATTCAAACCACCACTATAAGGTTCTAACGCACCATCGGAGCAGATAATAAACCGCGCCTGTTTATTTAATACGCACTCAAATTCCTCAACTTCTAAATCTTCAGTCAGTCCCAAAGGAAAACTACTGGTATTTAAAATTTTAGGTGCTTGATTGGGTTCGATAATAATGGCAGGTGGATAATGCCCCGCACTCGACCAACGCAGTTCGTGGGTTTCAATATTTAAAATCCCACTAATCATGGTGATATGCTTTTCAATATTTTCTTGAACCAACATGCCATTCAGCTTCTTAATCAGTTCGCGTGGTGTTTTGGAGCGACCATGAAATGCAGCCATCCAAGACGTTAGTAAACTACTAGTTACACCATGCCCAGAGACATCGGCTAAATAGAACATGATTTCTTTATCACTGATTTTCCAGTAATCAAACCAATCGCCTGACAAATAAGCCGAAGGCTTAAATAACGTATCTACACGGTAGTTGCACAGTTCGATAGGATTGGGCAGTAATTTTTTTTGTAGTTCAGCAGCTGAAGGTAAGTCGCGGCTGTCTTGATTGCGTTTATATTGTGCGTCTATTTTGCGTAAGGCTTGTGGTGGATTTTCTGGTAAACGACTCCACAACCAACCTGCTAAAGCGCCTTGTTCCCATGCTTGCACCAATGCTGTGCCTTCATCTTCAAAGGCCAATACAATCGTGGGTAAATTCCATTGATGTGTTAAATAATCTTGCACATCGGCAATTGCAATAATGGTTGGGTCATACAAGCTGATGTCATCTATGTGAATCATTTGCACACTAGGAAGTGTGTCGAGCACCTGTTCTAGATATGGAATATCACGTGTGGGTTGAATGAAATACATAGAGTTTTGTGTTGACCCTGAACCTAAACAAAGCGTTACTATAACAATGCCTGAATACTCAAGGAAAGTAAAAACTCACCTTGAGTAAAATGTTTTACAAATTATTCTTTGCTTTCTTCAGGCAGGTTTATTTCTTCTTGATCATCAAAAAGTTCTTCGGTTTCATCATCTACAAACGAAATACTGTCGGCATCGAGTCCTTTCTTTTCCGCAATTTCAAAGTTTTTACGTTGCAAGTAAATATCCCGAATCGCGGCATATTTATCGCCCTGTAATACTTGTTCTACATCCAAGAGTTGCGAGCGTGTATCTAGGCCGCGCATAACTTGCTCCGACCAATATAAACGGTCATTGCCATCTAAAATGTATTTTTGTGGACGCGCCTGACCATCTACAAGTGTGCCAAAACCATCACGGAAAGTACTTGGGCCGTAAAATGGTAACATAACATAAGGCCCTGAAGGGACACCGTAGTAGCCCAAGGTTGTACCAAAATTTTCTTCTTCTGTGTCTAAACCTAAACGACGTGCAGGGTCAGCCATGCCTAAAGTGGTAATCGTATTTAAACTAAAACGACCTAAAGTTTTAGCGGCACGTAAAGGACGACCTTGAATCAATTGGTTAACCGCATTCCATGGTTCACCCAAGTTTTTACGAAATTGACGATATGAACCGCGCACTTCACCAGGGACTTTCTTTGTATATTGAACCGCAAGTGGACGCGCGATATTACGATCTAACATATCGTTGAATGCATAAATCTGACGGTTTAAAGGTTGCAGTGGGTCTTTGACTTCATCGGGTTGTGCAGCATTTGCATTCACTTTTAAATCTTTGGCTTTTACATTTTTTAATTCTTTAAGCGCATTCAAACGACTACTTTTAGTTTCAGAAGATGAGTCTGCCGCAATAACTTCAGTAGTTTCTTCTTGAGCAACTTCTTCAGTAGAAGGCGTTGTCGCATGTGTTGAGGTGATGAATCCTAAAGAAACAAGGCACACCCAAAGATATTTTTGTTGATACATAAAGAATCCTAGCGCTTAAATCTGAGTAAGCAAAAGCTGTTATATCGCCGATGGGTATATAGTAACAGTTAATTGAAACGATGTATTAAAGCAAATTTGCTCAAAATGTGTGTAGAAAAAGCAAAAATGAACAAAAAATAAACACCCGATATATTTCTTTTGAAAAAAGTCTTGCAAGGTAAAATATTTGCCCTATAATGCACATCCATCGGCGGTGATGAAGATTAAAACTTCTGATAAAACAATGACTTGATTGAAATTGATTGGGTTGGGTTTTAGAAAGGAAGTTTAAAATAATTTAAATTACCAGTTGACACTTTAGAAATAAAGCGTAATATAGCCGACCTAGCTTGATGCTGACGAAGCATCGAGAAGATCATTAAGAGATTATGAAGAACAACTTGTGTGGAT
>NZ_VPCW01000059.1:0-3366 GCF_013418015.1 Acinetobacter sp. YH12211 | reverse complement strand
CAATTGCTGTGATCGCAGCCCAATTCGATGGATAATCTTTTTCGGATTCAATCAATAATTGAACCGCTCTATCTCTGATTTCAGGGGTGTATTTTACTTTTTTCATCGGGACATTCTCTCAAGAAAAATGGTCTCCGACAAACCCGGTACGGTTCAGTTTGATAGAGAGCTCTTTCTTGAAAGGAAGAGCATATCGCATAAGAGACTTTATGTTAAATAAGTAGCCTTATCCAATATAGAAGTCTTTGAGCAGAAATATTTTAAGAACTTAGAGGGAAATGCTGTCCACAATAGTGTCTAGGATCACTCAAAGCTCCATTTTTATTTTAAAATATTAATAACTTATAAAATATTTATTGGATATAAAATTGTCAGTTAAAGCTTATTTTAGAGATATTCATAATGTCATTTTGGACTATATCCAAAAAGCTGAAAATGAAATACTCATTGCTGTTGCTTGGTTTACAGATCTGGAGTTGTTCGATGCTTTGTGTAAAAAAGCACAGCAAGGCTTATCTATTCGTCTTGTTTTGATTGATGATGAAATCAATAGAGGGGTTGGTAAGCTTAACTTTGTTCGTCTACAGAATCTAAAGGCTCAAATCACTTTTTTAGAAACACAGAACTTTAATCGAATGCATCATAAATTCTGTATTATAGATCAAAAAATTGTGATTACTGGTTCTTATAATTGGACTAAGCAAGCACGAAATAATGAGGAAAATATTACAGTTATCAAAGATGAAGTGCATATTTATGATGACTATTCGGCAATCTTTAATCAGTTAGTTGATCCTCAAGTCTCAATATCGACCATTAAATTATCTCCTGATGCAGTGAAAAGACGTCTTGAGATGATTAAAAATTTTATTTTTCTCGATGAAACTGAAAATATTCCGTCTCAACTATCAAAATTAGCTCCTGTTATCGAAAGCTATAAGCTTGAACAGATTCATACTTTTTTAGAAAAAGGTGCTTATCAACAAGCTGCTGAAGAAATTACAATTTTCTTAAAGAACTTTACTGCAATCGTTGTCAGTGAAGATCATGAAGCGAATGAATTAAAGTTTGAGTTAAAAATACTAGAACTCCGACTTGAATCAATCACCAATGAAAAAGCCGATCTTGAACGAGATATTCTGTTATTTAACCGCAGACAGTATGAAATTCTGGGTGATTTAATCAAAGAATTACTGCGCTTGAAGGCTGAGTATCAACAATGTATTGCTGAACAAGCAAAACAAGAGCAGAACCAAGAACAAGAAGAGATAGATGAACTAGAAGAAGAAGCTGAGCAAGCAAAAGATACCTACGATGAATATTCTGAGGAGTATGAAGAAGTACAGCAAACAGAAGTAAAACAGCTCAATGAGTTAGAAGAAAAAGAGTTAAAAAATATATTCCGTAGAGCGTGTAATCTTTGCCATCCTGACAAAGTTACTGAGGAGAAAAAAGGACAAGCTAGCCAAATATTCATTCAACTCAAGGAAGCGTACGATAAGAATGATATTGCTGCTGTAAAAATCGTTTATGCAAAGCTACAACAAGGTGATTTTTCACAAACCAAATCAAGTAAGCTCAAATCCATTGATATTTTAAGGTCTTCTATTTCTGAAATAAAATATAAGCTAGAACAAGCCATTCAAGCACTGCATAAGCTATCCACTGATCCAGTTACAATGACTATCAATCAAATCGGTAAAAATGAGTCACAGTGGGTAGATTATCTACATAATAAAAGAGTAAGTTTTGAGGGAGAAATAGCAGCTTGGCAAGAAAAATTAGAACAATTAAGAGTTGGAGAATTTAATGAAAAATGAAATAGCTATTGGTCAAACGCAAGAACTTCAAATCAAGAAAGCCAAAAATCAGCTTTCGACAGTGTTTAGTTTAATTCAAAGTGATGAAGCCATTCGGCTAGTTAATATTCTAAAACGTATTGAGACTGATAAAGGAATAGAGTTTTTATGCTCTTTTGAAAATATAAATTGGTCAGTCGAACTCATCGAAAAATATAAAGATCAATGGGATTGGTTCTATCTTTCTAGTAATACATCCTTACCGTGGTCAATTGAACTTTTTGAAAAATATAAAGATCAATGGGATTGGCGGGAGCTTTCTAGAAATACAGCCTTACCGTGGTCAATTGAACTTTTTGAAAAATATAAAGATCAATGGGATTGGGGGGGGCTTTCTAATAATACAGCCTTACCGTGGTCAATCGAACTCATCGAAAAATATAAAGATCAATGGCATTGGGATTGGGGGGGGCTTTCTGGTAATACAGCCTTACCGTGGTCAATTGAACTTTTTGAAAAATATAAAGATCAATGGGATTGGTTCTATCTTTCTAGAAATACATCCTTACCGTGGTCAATCGAACTCATCGAAAAATATAAAGATCAATGGCATTGGGATTTTGGGGGGCTTTCTAATAATACAGCCTTACCGTGGTCAATTGAACTTTTTGAAAAATATAAAGATCAATGGCATTGGGAGGGGCTTTCTAGTAATACATCCTTACCGTGGTCAATTGAACTTTTTGAAAAATATAAAGATCAATGGGATTGGGGGTGGCTTTCTTGGAATACAGCCTTACCGTGGTCAATCGAACTCATCGAAAAATATAAAGATCAATGGGATTGGCGGGAGCTTTCTGGTAATACAGCCTTACCGTGGTCAATTGAACTTTTTGAAAAATATAAAGATCAATGGGATTGGTTCTATCTTTCTAGTAATACATCCTTACCGTGGTCAATTGAACTTTTTGAAAAATATAAAGATCAATGGGATTGGCGGGAGCTTTCTGAAAATGAATCCTTACCGTGGTCAATCGAACTCATCGAAAAATATAAAGATCAATGGCATTGGCGGGAGCTTTCTTGGAATGAGTCGATTCATTGGCCGAAATTATCGATAAATATGGTTGATGAGATCATGCAGTATAATCAATGACGGATTCAATAACGAAGTGAAACACATTTGTCATAGGTAATCCCCCCTAAAAATAATAGGATCTAAAAGTAGAATTTTCTCTTAAGATACGAGCAGGAGATTCTGCATGAAAACATCTAAATTTACTGACAGTCAGATCATGTCCATCTTGAAACAGGCAGAATCTGGCACACCTGTAGCGACCCTTTGCCGTGAACACGGCATGAGTAATGCTACCTTTTATAAATGGCGTGCCAAATATGGTGGTATGGATACATCATTAATGGCTCGACTGAAAGAGCTAGGGTAATACCCCCATTTTTAATTGAATTAATGGGTAGAAAATCTAAAGCCCTTGTTATTGTTTAAAAATAGGTGGACAACCATTTACTGACATATGAGGTCGTTCATGATTATAAAAGTACTGCCAGT
>NZ_VPCW01000058.1:0-4360 GCF_013418015.1 Acinetobacter sp. YH12211 | reverse complement strand
TTCCATTTTAGAGATTTGTTTAAGATAAGATATAACTCATTGAGATGTGTCATAGTATTCGTCGTTAGAAAACAATTATTGTGACATTATTTCAATGAGTTATCTATTTTTGTCGTGTACAGAGAAAATTAAGCTACTGTTTTAGCGAATCCAGGGGTTAAAAAAACCAAGCCGAAGCTTGGTTTTTGTTGGGTCTTTATTTAAGCGCGTTACTCATCATTGATCAAAATGAATCACACTACGAATAGATTTACCCTCATGCATTAAATCAAAGGCTTCATTAATTTGGTCTAGCCCCATGGTGTGCGTTACAAATGGTTCGAGTTGAATATCACCCTTCATGGCTTCTTCAACCATGCCTGGCAATTGCGAACGACCTTTTACACCACCAAACGCAGTTCCTTTCCAAGTACGACCTGTCACCAATTGGAATGGACGAGTTGAAATTTCCTGACCTGCACCTGCAACACCAATAATAATGGATTGTCCCCAACCACGATGCGCACATTCCAAAGCGGAACGCATCACATTGGTATTTCCAATACATTCAAAAGAATGATCTACGCCCCAACCTGTTTTTTCCACAATGACTTCCTGAATTGGGCGGTCATAATCTTTTGGATTTAAGAATTCGGTTGCACCAAATTGTTCTGCCAATTTGAATTTCTCTGGGTTGGTATCAATGGCGATAATACGGCTGGCTTTGGCTTTATGCGCACCTTGCACAACAGCTAAACCAATACCACCTAAGCCAAATACCGCAACGGTATCGCCTTCTTGGACTTTTGCAGTATTTTTAACTGCACCTAAACCAGTTGTAACACCGCAACCTAATAAGCAAACTTGCTCATGATTGGCTTCAGGATTAATTTTTGCTAAAGATACTTCAGCAACTACCGTATATTCACTAAAGGTTGAACAGCCCATGTAGTGATAAATCGGTTGTCCATTATAAGAAAAACGTGTCGTGCCATCAGGCATTAAACCTTTACCTTGTGTCGCACGTACGGAAACGCATAGGTTGGTTTTACCAGATTTACAGAATAAACATTCGCCACATTCTGCTGTGTAAAGCGGAATCACATGATCGCCTGGTTGAACACTGGTCACACCCTCACCAACTTCAACCACAATACCTGCACCTTCATGGCCAAGAACTGCAGGGAAAACACCTTCAGGATCTTCACCCGATAAGGTAAATGCATCGGTATGGCATACCCCTGTGTGGGTAATTTTGACCAAGACTTCTCCAGCCTGCGGCGGTGCAACATCAATTTCAACAATTTCAAGCGGCTGACCTGGGCCGAATGCGACGGCTGCACGTGATTTCATGAGCAAATTATCCCTAAAAAATACATTAACAGATGATAAGGGGCTGCTGACAATTCGTCTATGTTTGCGATGTGAGAGAGATATCTCGCAAGCTATTTATAAAATATCAACAGACTCTCACAATACCCTCTTTCTATTCAGAGTTTCAAGCATTAACATGAGGATAATCTCCATGTATAAATACAGAATGACTTAAGAATAATCATGAAGATCCAAAGACCTTGTTACTGGCTTGGAATGTTGGCTTTTTTCGCTATTTTACTGACAGGATGCAGTTTACCGATGAATCAAGCGAGCAAAGATAGCCCTGTTGAGCATTATGTAGATCATTGGCTGAATGGTCAGGAAATTGATGCACATTTATCCCAAAATTTAACAGCGTATCTTTCTCTAAATGATGCCTTTAGTAGCATCGCCTCGCGTTTATATTTGATTCAAAAAGCACAGCACCATTTAGATTTACAATATTACATTTGGGAAGATGATTTAATTGGTCAGTTGATGTTGGCTGAACTGCTCAAAGCAGCAGATCGTGGTGTAAAAGTTCGTTTATTAATTGATGATCAAAATGGTACGCAACTTGATCCAACCTTAAAACGGCTTGCTCAGCATCCTAATTTTGAAATAAAAATTTTCAATCCGTACAAATATCGGCATTTTCGTGTGATGGATTATTTGTTTCGTTTTAAACAAATCAATCGCCGTATGCACAATAAACTAATTATTGCCGATGGGGCGATTGCCGTGACAGGTGGGCGTAATATTAGCCGTGAATATTTTGATGCCAGTGAAAATTTTCAATTTACTGATATGGATATTCTATTCTATGGCAGTGCTGTCCCCCAAGCCAATGCCGTGTTTTTAGAGTTTTGGAATGACGAACTAAGCTATTCAGTAAAGCAATTATTAGGCACAGGCAACGCGTTGCAATTGAGAGAATTGCGTAATCGCTATGAATTAAATGCCAAATATAAAGATAAAATTCGTGAACGTGTGGCTAACGCGCAAGAAGAAGTCAGCATCAAATTAGAACAACATCCTGTACAGTGGGTATGTGCGCATTTTGTGGCAGATTCTCCGAATAAAATTCGGGGTACAGCTCAAGGCGAGCAACTGATTTACAAACAAATGTTAAAGTTAATGGGTGAGCCCAAACAACATTTAGAACTGGTTTCTGCCTATTTTGTCCCAACAGAAGATGGTCTTAAAACACTCACTCAACTGGCTGAAAAAGGAATACAGATACGTGTATTGACCAATTCATTTTTAGCCAATGATGTGCCTTTGGTACATGCATTTTATCAGCAGTATCGCGTAGATTTACTTAAATCAGGTATTCGTTTATATGAATTTAAGCCTTATATTGAACGAAAAAAGCGTACTTGGTATGAAGTTGCAACGGGTAACGTAATTCCTGCCAAAGGCAAAAACGCCTCGAGTTTACATGCCAAATTCTTTGATATAGATGGCATGGTCTTTGTAGGTTCTTTTAACCTTGATCCTCGTTCTGCAAAATTAAATACCGAAGTTGGCTTGGTGTTAGAGTCTGAACAATTGCAAAACGATGTTTCTCAATCTTTAGACCGCTATTTGCCACAAATTGCGTATGAACTGCAATTAGACGAAAACGGTCAAATTATTTGGTTAGATCATCAGGCAGATGGCAGTATTCAAACGTATCATCATGATCCTGAAACCACACAGTTTCAGCGTTTTATGATGAAAACAGTTTCATTATTCCCTATTGAATGGATGATGTAATGACAATAGATAGACATTAATTATGGAAGCGTATTTTTCTTTCTCTGCCATCACTGTCTACAATTATTTAAAGTTACTTATAGTAAGCCTATTTCTTTAAATAAGTTAAAATACGCTTCTGCCTTTTTCTCTAAAGCTAAAGGATAGGCTCGTGAAGATGAAGGCATCCGATATAAATGCAGCTCACGCTTGGCAAAATAGCAATGTGTCGCCTGCCCAATTTGAGGTTTTTCGGCAGATTCAGGCATAGATAACATGAGTGTATCAGTCGCTTTATCGCCTGTGGTCATAATGCTTTGACATAAAGGTATCTTGCTTAAAAGTGCTGCAATATCCATTGGTTTTTCAATCTGTAAAAATTTGTCTGATGCATTGCCTTTTAAGCGAATCACCTGCTGCGCCGTATCTGAAATAGCAATGCCAGTGGTGTTTAAAAAATCAATAATTTTATGAAGATGAAAATTTTTAGCTTCTAAATCTAAAAAGTAGTTTTTATCTTGAAAAAAGCATAAGCCCAAAATTCGCCACATATCATTTTGATAATTCGGATAATAAAAATCCATTTTCCAACGGCTTTTAGGTGGTGGAAAACTCCCAAGCATTAACAGCTTGGCATTGGCTGGTAAAAAGGGTTCGAGTGGATGGGTTTCTATTTTAGAATCAGACATTTATAGATTGAACCTTTGGTCTTTAAATTAAGCTAAGACATTGCAGTACGAGCAACTTCATAATGATTTTTATGTAACTTCCCTTGATTGAATAACCATGTCGCAACTTCTGGCCAAAAATACATTGCAGATCTAGATGCAAGTCCATACATCGGACGTGGAAAGTTTCCGTCACCACGTTTATTTTGCGCATATAAAGATAATGCTTGACGAGTCATTCCAGCACGTTCAGCCATTACTGCCAAAGTTGAATAACCTTGCTCTTCTACTATCAGATCATGAAATCCTAATGAGCGAATATTGTCTAATGCTGAGTGAATCGCTTGTTCTGCATTTTCAGCTTCACGGTCAAACTCAAGATAAATTGTATCGTTATAACTGCAAACTAATGCATCATCACAACCCGCTTCAAAGAACTTATCTTCTAGCACAGACAGATCAGAACGTGCGTCACGTACCACAACAGTAAAGTGTTGACATACTCCCACCACTTTCGTTTTCACTCAAGTGGGGGATTCTAAAAGCAAAGCTCTTAGGCGACTTCCTCACGGATTTCGCTTGCTTTCTGCTTCTTAGGGCGACCTTTACCGCATCCACCC
>NZ_VPCW01000057.1:0-5723 GCF_013418015.1 Acinetobacter sp. YH12211 | reverse complement strand
GGTTCTTATTATCTAGGTTTTAATTATTTACTGGAGCTAATCAAAGTTGTGAAACATTGCTTAAATAATAGGCGTGGAACGTGAAAAATCATAAAAAAAGCCCGAACAGGGATGTTCGGGCTATAAAATAGAATCTACAGCATTGATTTCTATAGATAATTATAACGCATTTCGTATAAGGTGTATTATGTTAATTTTAGAAAATCTTAAGATAATTATTAATGAGTGGCTTAATGAATAAAGAAATTTCTGTATTACTGCATGACGTTCCTACTCATGCAGATTACGCATGTGATGCAACAGATTTAGATCCAGAAGATATTCCTGAAGATCGTATAGAACAAGTCATAAATTTATTAAATTCTTCTGATGAAAATATTGTATTTGAGGCAGCAAAACTTCTGACTAATTGGGGACAATCCTCTGGTTTTGATGCATTAGTAAATTTATTAAATGAAAATAAATTAGTTGGTTATATAGATCATCGTTTACATGGTTATGATGATACACTTCAGCATGTACTTAGAGCTTTTGTTCGTTATTGGGCATTCCAAGCTGATCTAGGATTTGGTGAACAGGCTAGAATAAAAATATTTCATCCTATACAAAAGATTATAGAAATATCTAATACAGAACCATTTGATATTAGTCGCTTATTTTGGTTAATTGATGATGAAAAATACGATGAATATATTCCTTTAATTAAAAACCATTTAATCCAAATAATAGATCATCCTGAATTACAATTTTGGAAAATCCATGATGCTATTGAACTGATGCTGAAATTAGAGCCTGAGTTTGTTCATAATTTATTAGAAGAAAAAGGCAAAACATTGGAAGACTTTAAAATTAACACTTTATAAAGTTATACATTTAACATAATGGTGGTTATACGAAATTCATTTGTTAGAAACCATTTATTACATCAAAAGTAATGAAAAAGTAAAGAATATGCCTTATATTATCTTTACTTTAATGTTTTTTGAGTGAGGAAATCATGTCCGCAGTCAATTTCAATATGCGCTTAGAAGCAGAGTTAAAAGAACAAGTCACGCCTATTTTAGAAGACTACGGTTTGACTATGCCCCAAGCATTCAAACTGTTCTTGAATCAAATCGTTAAAACTAAGGCGATCCCTTTATCTTTTGACTATGCGCGAGAAACTGCTTTAACTCCTAAAGCAGCAGCTAAGTTACTTCAATCTTTAAAAGAGATTGAAAATGGCGAGTACACCGAGTACGAAACGGTAGAAGAAGCGATTAAAGCTATGTCGGAAGAAGCACATGGCTAAACGTAAGATTATCGTAACCAGTTCTTTTAAACGTGATATTAAAAGACGTTATTTAGAACTGGTTACGGCTGAATGGGCAGAAGTATTAGATTGTTTAGTCGCAAATAATCCTTTGCCTGAAAAATATTTAGATCATCCCTTGAAGGGTGGTGCAGAGTTTAAGAATTGTCGTGATTGTCATGTGAAGCCTGACTTAGTCTTGATTTATAGGCTTGTTGGTGACGATATTTTAGAACTGCATCAGTTGGATAGCCATTCCGAAATTTTTGGATGACTATCGCTCGATGCTTTGAAATATGGCTTTAGCCATGTTTCAAAGTCGGGCAACTTTGCGCTTGCTGTAATTTGATTCGTAATGAGAAAAACCAAGCAAAGTACCGATCAACTAGTATTTTTTAGGGTCGATCTGACACCAGTCATAGGTTTTTTCTTTGACACTACTCGGTTCAAACGAGTAGCAATTTTTCCTCATTATTCTCACCAATGTTTCACCATCACTTTCTCGAATTTGTAGCGGATATTTTTTTAGTACAGCCAGATCTGCTCTACGTTCATCAATTTCGTCTTTGCTTGGTATGTATAAGAAGATAGCCAAAATGAATACCATCATCACAGCCACAAACGTGCTGGCAAAAATAAGGATAAGTTTTAAGTTGAGCCTGTTTGTAGCTTCGTTTAATGCCTGAATACTGTTGTTTAATGCACCTGTATGCTTTTTATTTGCGTTTTCTAGCGATTTTTCAGCCTTGTCTAGCACTCCACTAGCGACTTGGTTGTAAAACTGCTCTAATCGCTTCTTATCGTCTGCTATGGCTTCTCGATATTCCTTCATGGATGCCAATAAAATATATAACTGGTCATCTAAATCATTTTGATTACTCATAATGACATTCCGCCTCTACTTAGTTTTTGAGATGCCTTGCGGAGTGCTTGCTCGGCTCGTTGTTTATCTAATTCTTGCTGTCGTTTCATTTCCGCTTGGCGTTCCAGTTCTAGACGTTTGGTTTCTTGGTTCTTCTGCCATTGATCAAAACCTTGATCGACACGGTTTAAACCACGCTGTAAAACGCTCTCTTTCTGCTGTTTCTGTTGGTCAAGCTGTTGGGCGTTCTGCTGTTTCACATTGTCATTAAAACGGCTGATTTCAGTGTCTATGCCTTGTCTGCGTAATTGGGTGACTTTAGTGCCTTCATGGATGGTGGCTTGTAGTCCGTTATTCTGATCGGCATAGCTGCGGTGGTCTATTTTTTCCTGAAAGCCTGCTCGTTCTAATGCGTGATTGGCTAAATTTGCCCACGTTTCCCGAATCTGTTTAATTTCGTCTTGGGTTGTCCCCATACCAAGGCTTTTTCGTTTGGCGTTACTGAGTTCAATATCGGTTTTGGTGGTCAGAGTGAGTTTATTGTCTGCATTCAATTCGGCTTTTCGGGTTGTGAGCATGATATGGGCGTGATGGTTTTTATCATTACCGCCTTTACTCGGTTCATGGATGGCTAAATCTGCGATTACGTCATAGCGATCAACTAAGGACCTGGCAAAGTCTTTTGCCAAGTCCTTACGTTGATCAGCGTCTAATTCATCGGGTAGGGCGATTACCCATTCTCTAGCGGTTCGGGCATCTTTGCGGTTTTCGGACTGTTCTGCCAAGTTCCAAAGGTCATTACGGTCAATTTCAATATCGAGATTCGAGATAATTTCTGAATGGGCGACACCATCTTTTCTTGTAAAGTCATGGGTCAGCCCTGTGCGTTCATCTTTGAGCTTTTCACCTGCACGATAAGCCATAGATGCAACAGCAGTTCTGCCTGAACTTCGATTAACTGTTTTGGTCGAGCAATGATAAATCGCCATCGCTTAACACTTCCGACTAGCAGGGACGTAATAACCGCATTTTTCACATTCTCTTTTTAGGTTCTGAACTTCTCTTTCTTCTGCATGTTGTGCCATCTGTTCAGGCATCTTATAAGTGCATTCGTGTCCGCAATTTGGACAAAGGTAAAGGTGAGTTTCTCTAAAATTATACCGATACATTTTTATTTACCTTTTGCTTTTTTAAATTGCGTAGCAATTTTTTGGGGTTAAGGGGATTCCCCTTACGCAAACTTTGACTTGGATGAAATCCAAGTCGTAAGTGCGCATTTCATGAAAAACACGATAGCATATTACCCGCTTGAATTTCAATTCATAGGGTTTTATGCTTGAGTGGTTTTCTATATCCCGAAATTAACCGTTATGACAAAATCAACTGAAAATATTGAAAAGAAAATTGAAGCCCAGTTGGAGAAGCTGAAACAGTTAAAAGCTCAGAAACAGGCTATTGAAGCAAGAGAAAGAACAAAGCAGAAAGAGCAAGAACGCAAGGATGATACTCGGCGTAAAATCTTACTTGGTTCTTACTTGATTAAAAAAATGCAATCCAATGAAGCCAACAAAGAAAAAATACTCGCTGAACTTAATGATTATTTAATAGAGGATCGGGATAGAATACTTTTTGATTTACCTTCGATGAATAACAATTAAGCTGGATATTCTTTATGAAATATAAAATTTTAATGTCTTTATTAACAATGTCAGTTATTACCCTTACTGCATGCAGCAAAAATAAAGAAGAACCAGAACATGTAAGAGTGCAAGCATCGTCTCCTGAGATTGTGGAAGAAGTACGCCAAGAAGCGCAACAAGTACCTGCTCCGCAAGAAATTACAGACGAAGACCGTGAACGTATGAAAAAAGAACTCCAAGATTCATCACGATTTGAAAGTAAAGATACTGCCAATAAGTCGGGCGAAGAAGTAAATGCGGAACTGATTAATCAGTTAGATTCGATAGGACAGCCAGCCAAAGAATAAAATTAAAAAAAAGGAGCTGAAGCTCCTTTTTTTTAATTACCAAATCCTGCCTTTTTTAAGCAAGGGTATAACTCTCTGAATTTTTCAGGCTCTAAAAGCATGTCTGCAATACGAATAGCAAACTGCTGATAGCTTTCTGTACCTTGAGAATATGCCCCCATTTCAGGCATTTCAGACAGTTTGTTTGCAAATAAATGACGTTGGGAATCGGTCATTTTGATGAAAAAATCAGGGGTATTGGGATCTCGTTTAGTTTCAATTTTAGGTTGTACTTTTTGCTTAAACTTGAATGAAAACCCTGTAATTGTACGCCCCTGCTTATGTTGCTCATAAGTTACGGTAATGTCTGTATGTTTGTTAAGTTGCTCAATAGCAATATGTAAAACTTTTTCTTTAAATTGCCCCATTCTTTGATATTTTTCATCTCCAACTCCAAGTTTTAAACGAAATTCATTTAAATCAATAATTGGTGTCTTCCCAGTACTACGCCACGCAATTAAAAGTTCGTATAGGCGAATAGCATAACCGCTTGTTAGATTGGCAACTTGTTTTAATTCGTAGCTTGTAAGGTGTTGTTCAAGATAAGTGATTAGGGGTAAGACCGCTGGAGCAAAAGTAAATTCTATAGTTGCAGAATTATCAATATAAGCAATATCAGACACCCAGCGAGTCGTTTTATGAGCAATACCTTTTTCTCTAGGTTCTTGATAGCTAAACTGTCTTGAGAATAAAGACTTACAGGCATCCTTTAGTGTTTCGTATGCTGTGCTATGGCTTACACCAAACGTATTAATATAACTTTCTGCTGTAATCTCAATTGGTTTATTGAATGCAATATAGTCAAGGTGCATGTTATGAGTATGTTCCCGAATAATAACGATAGCTAATAAAATCAATCGCTGTTCGACAAGACCAAGACTATAACTAGCATTAATCAACGCATTATCTTTTACAACTAAGTCATTTTTCATTGTTGTACACTTTTATAATTCAAGTGTATTTGTACACCTTTGTAATGTACGTGTCAATATCATCGGAATTAGTGTACTTATATGTCGGAATTGGTGTACTTATTGGGGCTAAAATATCGGAATTGGTGTACTTATATGTCGGAATTGGTGTACTTATTAGCTGTGAAAGCCTTGCTGTACAAGCGTTTCAAGCAACTTAAAAATATTTAAAAATATATTTAAAAATAAAAAATATAAAAACTTGTGGAAAACTGCCCTAGGTACTCGCTAAAGCTCGTACTCTATTGAAGCTCGTTCCTCGCTTCGAGGGGCAGTTTTTAATTAATACTGTTCGTGATATTCAAAAGTAAAAGCATTGATAATGTATTCGCTTCGCTCATACTTTTTGAAAAGCAAAAGCTCCAAAGTTCGCACCCATTCGGGATGCTCTGTACCTACCGTTTAAAATCAAAAGGGAGCTTGTAATCAGAGAAAAGGCGAGGTCGAATTTTGATGATGCTCAATCGCTCGTAGACACTCGCTCGGTTCTTATTATCTAGGTTTTAATTATTTACTGGAGCTAATCAAAGTTGTGAAACATTGCTTAAATAATAGGCGTGGAACGTGAAAAAT
>NZ_VPCW01000056.1:0-6025 GCF_013418015.1 Acinetobacter sp. YH12211 | reverse complement strand
GCACAAACCAGATTGGCTAAATCAGTGCTAGATGCCAGTTGGACAACACTAAGAACCATGCTCAAGTATAAATGCGAGAACGCAGGGGTATGTTATGAAGAAGTCAATGAAGCCTATACCACCCAAACTTGTTCGTGCTGTGGCTCACGCTCCAGTAGTCCGGAAGGTAGAGCAGGACTTGGAATAAGAGAATGGCAGTGTGTGGAGTGTGGTACGCTCCATGATCGGGATGTAAATTCCGCACTGAATATTCTTGCGCTCGGGCATGAGCGTCTAGCAGTAGGAATCTCCGTCCTTTAGGTCGGGGAGGATGTCAAATTGAAAGATTCGTCAATTGAGTCATATCAGCCAAAGATCAAAATTCGCTAATCTTAGCTTGATGAAAAGTACAGTGCTACAAAATTGAAGGTTTGAATCAATTTTGACCAGAAAAACAAAAAATGGAAGGAACTATAAAATGAAACAATGGACGCAAGCTTTATTATTCGGTGCAGGCTTGTCTTTAGCCGCCAGTGCAGTGCAGGCTAAGCAAGTGGTCTGTGTATTCGACTTGGTCGGTAAAAACGGTGATGTCTATAACTTAATGCAAGACTATCAATTGGCGGCCAAAAACTGGGGCGCAGAAATTGAGTTACGCGTAGGTCAAAACGAAGGCGTGATTGCAGAAGATTTTAAAGCAGGAAAATGTGATGGTATTAGTGTGACGGGCATGCGTGGTCGTCAATTTAACCATTTTACAGGCTCATTAGATGCAATTGGTGCGATTCCAGATTTAAAACTGGCAGTTAAAGTCATGCAAGGTTTGGCGAGTCCTGCTTTTGCCAAATATATGCGCAATGGTCAGTATGAAGTCGCAGGTGTCATTCCTGTGGGTGATGCCTTTTTGATGGTGAATGACCGCAGTATTAATAGTGTCGCCAAAGCCGCGGGGAAAAAAATTGCTGTTTTAGATTATGACCAAGCGCAAAAAATTATGGTACAGCAAATTGGTGCGCAAGCAGTAAGTGCCGATGTCACCAATTTTGGCAGTAAATTTAACAATGGTCAGGTCGATATTATTGGTGCGCCTGCTGCAGTATTCCGTCCTTTGGAACTACATAAAGGCTTAGGCACTAAAGGCGCGATTGTGAATTATCCAATTTTACAGGTCACGGGCAATATCATTATCCGCCCAGATAAATTCCCTGCAGGTTTTGGGCAAAAATCACGTGAATGGGTGAAAGGGCAGTTACCACGTGCCTTTGGTATTTTAGGCAAAATGAAAGCCGATATTCCTGCAAAATATTGGATGCAAGTACCTGCAGCAGATCAACCGGGTTATCAAAAAATGATGCGTGAATCGCGGATTGATTTAACTAAACGTGGTGTTTATGACAAACGCATGATGAAATTATTGTGGCAATTCCGCTGTAAAGAAGCGCCAACCAATTTTGAATGTGGCTTGCAGGACGAAAATTACAAATAATTGGAGAATCTTGAGGTAATTACTCAGAATTCACTTTAATTCTGCATCACCGTCCCAATATTGAGTATGCTATACTTGATAAGTGGTCTTTTTGCAGAAAAGACATCTGAATTGTACCTGAGGAAAATCCATCATGAATGCCCAAGCACTTGAGCTCACCGACAACGCTGCTAAAAAAGTTCGCCAATTGCGTGACAGTGAAGGTAATCAAGACTTAATGCTACGTGTATATGTGACAGGTGGCGGTTGTTCAGGATTTTCTTATGGCTTTAACTTTGCGGAAAGCCAAAATGAAGATGATGCAGAATTTGTGAATGGCGATGTAAAAATGCTGGTCGATTCACTCAGCTATCAATATTTAGTTGGCTCGGTAGTGGACTATATTGAAGGCTTGGAAGGTTCGCGTTTTGTGGTACAAAACCCGAATGCAACCACGACTTGTGGTTGTGGTTCTTCATTCTCAATCTAAGTATGATTTAAATATTTTTGAGTTTCAGCATCTGAAAAAGTAGATTGATGCACTCAAAATGATCAAAGCCTTTCCTATATAGAAGAGGAAAGGCTTTTTTGTTGCTACTGATCTGGTTTAAAAGTGCATCCTTAAACCAAAGTCATGGTACCTAAAATGCGATCACCTTTAGCCCCTGTGACCGCAGGTAAATTGCCACTTAATTGCTGACAAAAACGCATTGCCAACCAAGCAAAGGCGGTGGCTTCGACCCATGTTGGGTTTAGCCCTAAATCGGCTGTACTTTGTACAGTCCATTGATGTTTGCGCAAACGCCAGCGCAATTGCTCTAGCAAATAAGAATTATAGGCACCACCGCCACAGACATAGACTTCACCTGTATCCATGCCTGAACGATAAATGGCTTTTTTAATCGCGCGGGTGGTGAGCTTTAATAAAGTCGCTTGAATATTTTCAGGATTATCTTCCAGCTCGTCATATTCCACATCATTGCGCCAATCGGCAACCTGTTCATCTAGCCATTCCAAATTAAAGTCTTCGCGCCCCGTACTTTTTGGCGGTTCTTTAGAGAAAAATGCATGCGCTTGCAATCGATCTAGTAAGCTGCGAATCGGGTGTCCATAAGCAGCCCAGTTGCCATTTTCATCATACGGCTGACCTGTATAACGCTCACACCAAGCATCCATTAAAATATTGGCAGGCCCTGTATCAAAACCAGATACTGCTTCAGGCTGCCCCGCAGGTAATAAGCTGACATTGGCAATACCGCCTAAATTTAAAATAACCCGATGAATACTCGAATGTTGAAATAAGTTTTGATGGAAAGCGGGCACTAACGGTGCGCCTTGTCCGCCTGCAGCCATGTCACGACGACGAAAATCTGAAATTACAGGAATTTGGGTGATTTCGGTGATGATGTTCGGATCACCAATTTGTAAAGTAAAAGCATGTTCAGGACGATGACGAATGGTCTGGCCATGCGAACCAATCGCTTTAATTTGAGATTTATCCAGTTTATTTTTTTCAATCAGGCTGTTAATACCATGTCCAATCATGGTGGCTAAAGCCACATCTGCTTTGCCCATGCGGTCAATTTCATTGTCACCTGGCAAAGTCAGTGCCATGAGTTCGTCACGTAAATCGGGATCAAACGGCAAAGTCAGGGTCGCGTGGAGTTGCAGTGGATCAAAAGAAGCAGCAACAAGATCGACACCATCCATACTTGTGCCCGTCATTACCCCAATATAGATCGCTGTCATGGTTATTCTATAGCCTGCAATATGCTGAAAAAGTGTTAGTATATCGCACAAATTGAATAACTGATGTGTTTGGATTTCGTGATGTCAAATTTCCTGCCAGCTGAAGAACAACTTGCTCTCATTCAACGAGGCACGCATGAAATTATTTCTGAAGAAGATCTTCTAAAGAAATTAAAAGAGAATCGTCCTTTAAAAATTAAGGCGGGGTTTGACCCGACTGCACCTGATTTACACTTGGGGCATACGGTATTAATCAATAAATTAAAAGTATTCCAAGACTTAGGTCACGAAGTATTTTTCTTGATTGGCGATTACACTGCCATGATTGGTGACCCAACAGGTAAAAGTGCTACACGTCCGCCGTTGTCACGTGAAAAAGTCTTGGAAAATGCCAAAACGTATCAGGAACAAGTTTTTAAAATTCTTGATCCAAATAAAACCAAAGTGGTGTTTAACTCTGAATGGTTTGCAACAAAAACTGCAGCAGACTTAATTCAGTTGGCATCGCAGCAAACCGTAGCGCGTATGTTGGAACGTGATGACTTCACCAAGCGTTATAACAACCAGCAACCGATTGCGATTCACGAATTTTTGTATCCGTTGGTACAAGGTTATGACTCGGTGGCATTACAAGCCGATGTAGAATTGGGCGGTACAGACCAGACCTTTAACTTGTTGATGGGACGTACCTTGCAAGGTCGTTATGATCAGGAAGCACAAGTTTGTATTACTGTGCCAATTCTTGAAGGTTTAGATGGCGTGAATAAAATGTCTAAATCTTTAGGCAACTATATTGGCGTATTTGATGCACCGGGTGCGATGTATCAAAAAGTCTTGTCGATGCCTGATGGTCTGATTGAGCGCTATTTTGAATTACTCAGCTTCAAGTCGATGGATGAAATTGAAGTGTTGCTCAAAGAAATGGCAGAAGGTCGTAATCCTCAAGAAATCAAAAAGATTTTGGCACTCGAATTGGTTGAGCGTTTCCACGGCAGCGAAGCTGCAGCCAATGCCCATAAAGGTGCAGGTAATATCATTACCGAAGGTGAATTACCTGAAGGTACGCCAGAAGTGACGATTTCACGTGCTGAATTTGGTGGTGAATTATTTATTGCTTCTATTGTACGTGCTGCAGGTTTAACCAAAAATGCCGCACAAGCCAAAGATGCTGTTGCACGTGGCGCAGTAAAAGTAGATTGGAATGTGGTCGACGCAGGTTTCTCGGTCAAAGAAAACGCAACATATATTATTCAGGCGGGTAAAAAAGCCATTGCCAAAGTCACATTTACGGACTAGATCCATTCTAAGTGATTGAAATAAAAGCAGGCTTCGGTCTGCTTTTATTTTCTGTTTGGTATATTAATTATATGAATAAGTAAATTCAAAAAAAACCTTATAAAAACAACACTTAAATTTTGCCAAGCAGCTTGCATTTTTGCTCAGTTATGTATAAGATTTACCCATCTAGACACAGTGTACAAAACAGATCTAGAGGGTACTTATAACTATAGCTCCACAATTTACAAGTCCCTTCCCCAAGGGACTCTTTTTTTCGTATAACTATAATAATGATATATGGATCGCATATAGATTCAACTCCGAGGGAGAGATTTTGGGAGAGATCTCTTTCTTTTTTTTGCCTCTAGTTTTGTTGTGGTTTATATCTAAAGGTAAAATGTAAGATTACTTCTCTTTGTTTTATAAAAATTTTCTTAAAACTTTAAGACCTAATTCAAATTTCAAAGCTACTTATATATGGTAAAACATCTTGTAAGTAGTGCATGTGGATGGCGCGATCTAAACTTGCCGAATAGAAGAGTAGGTTTGTCAACTTGAAGTCGGTAATGCAAATGCTAAGCATCAACTTTGAATTAACGGACAAAACCACCAAGCTGACATGAAATCAATGCTAGATGTACGCCGTATGTAGGAATATTATTTTGGATAATGCAAAAGCATTTTTAACAGAGATGTAAAATTTTTTAGATGTCGCAAGACAAAAAGAATCATATACATTGGCAATCGTTGATTACAGCCTGCAAAACTTGACCGATTTGAGTCCATAAAAGTATGGATGAAAAAGTCCTGTTTACTTTGTAGATGGGAGTTTTTATTTAAATTTGATGAAAAAATAGCTAAAAAATTAAAAAACCAAGCATTTTTGTAGAAAAAAAATACATACGTGAAAAATATTCTAATTTTGGGCTTGCAAAGATTTTGAAATCCCCTAGAATGCACTCATCCCGACGCGAAACAGCCTACGAACTTAGCTTACAAGGTTGAGTTGTTAGAAGTGTTTTGCGTTAAAATTTCTGCTGACGAGGCAGAAATTGAGATCATTAAGAGATTATGAAGAACAACTTGTGTGGATTTTTACTGATTGATTAATCGAAGATATTTCATTGATTGATTGGTTTAAATTACTCGAAGTTTATTTGAGCGAAATTTAAGTCAGAAAATTGATGAGCCAGATTTGGAAGTTTAGATTAAAACTTCAAAATGATTTTAACTGAAGAGTTTGATCATGGCTCAGATTGAACGCTGGCGGCAGGCTTAACACATGCAAGTCGAGCGGGCAAGGTTGCTTCGGTAACTGAGCTAGCGGCGGACGGGTGAGTAATGCTTAGGAATCTGCCTATTAGTGGGGGACAACATTCCGAAAGGGATGCTAATACCGCATACGTCCTACGGGAGAAAGCAGGGGATCTTTATGACCTTGCGCTAATAGATGAGCCTAAGTCGGATTAGCTAGTTGGTGGGGTAAAGGCCTACCAAGGCGACGATCTGTAGCGGGTCTGAGAGGATGATCCGCCACACTGGGACTGAGACACG
>NZ_VPCW01000055.1:0-6793 GCF_013418015.1 Acinetobacter sp. YH12211 | reverse complement strand
TCGCAAGAGATGCGATGGATGTCTGATTATTTGTAGTCATAAATTTAAGTCCCCACTTGTTTCTAAGTGGGGACTAAATTAAGGCTTATAGGATGAATTCAGAAGGTGTGTTCAGCGGACGCTTACTCCTGCACAG
Organism: Acinetobacter sp. YH12211; assembly: GCF_013418015.1. NCBI lineage: Bacteria > Pseudomonadati > Pseudomonadota > Gammaproteobacteria > Moraxellales > Moraxellaceae > Acinetobacter > Acinetobacter sp. YH12211. The sequence continues at coordinate 6,657 of NZ_VPCW01000055.1, read as the reverse complement.
CATTTTCAATCTTTTAAACTTTGCCAAATTCCGCAAAACGCTTTAGGCTAAAACCGCTTCTTTACCGCTTTGAATGTTATGGATCTCACTCGTCTGCGTACCCTGCCTAGCCCTGATGAAATTCGGCAATTGCCACTGTTTGAAAATATTGCGCGTCAAAATATTGTACTGATTCAAAATCTAGAGCAATGTCTAGCAATTGAAGCTGAACTGAAAACCGCAGCTGTCTTGGGTTTCGATTCTGAATCTAAACCCACGTTTAATGTAGGCGAAGTTTCTACAGGCCCGCATTTAATTCAGCTCGCAACCTTAGAAAAAGCCTATCTATTTCAGCTCAATGATGACATTTGGCAATTTTTGCAGCCAGTTTTTGCCAATCGCGATCAAATTAAAGTAGGTTTTGGGCTGAAAAATGATGCCCATTTATTTCGTAAAAAAGGTATACAACTGAATAGCGTGATTGAACTATCCAAATGTTTTGGCAGTTTTGGTTTTAAAAGTCCGCTTGGGCTTAAAAATGCCATGGCATTATTATTTCACGTTCATTTCCCTAAAAGCCGAAGTATCAGCACCTCAAACTGGGCATGCAAACAGCTCAGTGAAGCACAAATTGCCTATGCTGCCGCCGATGCCTACGCACCTGTGTTGATATTTGAAGAATTGGGGCGTTTGGGTCTATTGCCCGAGCATATCCCAAACAGTTCACTCAAATTGCGGATTCGTCCCTCTAAAACAAAACCTACAACAGATGCTTAGATATTTAACAATACTTTGTTAAGATGCACAGATTGAATTCAATAAGTTTTTGGCAAGGAGCGAAAGCATGCTGATCATCCCTGCAATTGACCTGAAAGATGGCAAGTGTGTTCGTTTAAAACAAGGTCGTATGGAAGATGATACTGTATTTTCTGACGATCCAGTGGCAACAGCACAACACTGGGTAAATGAAGGCGCGCGTCGCTTGCATTTAGTCGATTTAAACGGCGCTTTCGCAGGTACGCCAATTCATAAACCTGTGGTTGAAGCGATTGTAAAATCACAACCGGATCTTCCAATTCAAATTGGTGGCGGTATTCGTTCACTCGAAACCATCGAACACTATTTGGATGCAGGCGTATCGTTCGTGATTATTGGTACCAAAGCCGTACAAGAGCCTACTTTTGTAGAAGAAGCCTGCAAGAAATTTGCAGGACACATCATTGTCGGCATTGACGCCATGAATGGCATGGTGGCTACTGATGGTTGGGCCAACGTCACAGACGTGAAGGCAACAGATTTAGCTAAGCGTTTTGCCGATGCAGGTGTATCTAGCATTGTTTATACCGATATTGCCCGTGATGGCATGATGCAAGGTGTGAACGTAGAACAAACCGTAAACTTGGCGCAATATTCAGGCTTACCCGTGATTGCTTCTGGCGGTGTGACCAATTTAGATGACGTACGCAACCTAAAAGGTCAGCCTGGCATTTTAGGTGCGATTACAGGTCGTGCAATTTACGAAGGCACGTTAAGCCTGCGTGAGGCACAGTTGCTTTTAGATGAGCAATCTTTGTAATTCTGCCGCGTATTTTTAAAGAGGTCTGCGGACCTCTTTTTTATTTTGATTTTATTTTACTCATTTTGAGTTTTCTTCATCTCCCACTGGTTCTATGTCTCAGCTTTCACCAATGCTTCGCAGCAAAGCGCCGCAACTGGCGCTCATTTTGATTACCTTAATTTGGGGTGCAACCTTCATTACCGTGCAATACGGTTTGAACTTCAGCAGTCCCGTACTGTTTGTAGGCTTACGTTTTGCCGCAGCCACGTTGGCCGTGGGGCTGATTTCATGGCGAAGCTTACGTGGTTTTAGCATCGATGAACTCTATGCAGGCTTTGCCATAGGCGCAGTCATTGCGCTAGGTTATGTCACTCAAACCATTGGCTTACAAAGTATCAGCAGTAGCGAATCGGCCTTTTTAACGGCGCTGTATGTCCCGCTTGTACCGCTATTGCTGTGGTTATGCTTTGATCAACGTCCGCATGTCATGACTTGGTTGGGTGCTATTTTGGCATTTGTAGGCTTGGTCTTTTTAACAGGCAATGGCTTAGGCGCAATTCAGTTAAGTTTTGGACAAGCCATTACTTTAATCGGTTCAATTGCGATTGCCTTTGAAATTATTTTAATTAGCTATTTTGCCAATCGGGTCAATTTAAAGCGCGTTACCCTCATCCAACTGGGTTGTGCATCGTTATTGTGTTTTGCGATTGCACCATGGGTTGGAGAAACTCAATTGCCCGAATTTCAGTGGTCACTCCTTGCTGTTTTGCTCGGCTTAGGCATTGCCAGTGCCGTGATTCAATTAGTGATGAACTGGGCGCAACGACAAGTAGACCCTGCGCAAGCTGCTATTATTTATGCAGGTGAGCCTGTTTGGGCCGCATTGATTGGACGTTTGGCAGGCGAGCGCTTAGCCGTTTTGGCGTTGTTCGGTGGACTACTGGTGGTTTTAGGCGTGCTGGTCAGCGAATGGCGACCAAAATTTTTAAAACGAAACACATCATCCCAAAAAGTTGAATGAACAGCATCTCGGCAAGATCGCTCAAAACATCTTAAAAAGACGAACGAACGTGAATTTAATGATACATCGGTAAATTATCATTCACGCGAATTAAACCGCGTATAGCACGGTAAACAATCCATAACCACGAAATAGCAACCACTGCGATACAGAAAAGTGTCGCAGCCAAAGTCATACTGGCAAAGCTTTGCGCATCTGGACTAAAGAACACCAAAAAGAACGGCACAAAGGCCACAATATTCCAAAACAGATACCACCAGAAGCTGCGAATTTGCCAAGTAAAATGACTGGCAAAAATTGAACCTTGTACATCACTACGTTTTAAATAGTTGATGATTAAGGCAATAACGGCCAATATCCCCGCAGAAAAAATCGCCACGATATACAGCACATATAAAATCATGGTCAATGAACGATGTGGGTCTTGATCTACTGAATATGAATGCTCTGCGTCTGACATAATGCACCTGACAAGCCTGTTACTGGAACAATATTCCCAATTAGATATTAAGCTGATTCAGCGGAGAAATTAACCATAAAATCAGCAAGATATTTAAGCCTATCGTACAAAAATAAATCTTACCAAAGGGTTGTTTTTGTGTTTTATGGCGTAATTTTTGTTGTGCTAACCATGCAGCAGGCCAACCCCCTAAAAAAGCCACGATATGCAAGTTATTTTCAGGAATACGACGCCCGCCCTGCTGTGCAGCTTCTTTATCTTGTGCATACAGCCAATAACTCAGCGCATTCATCAAACTGATGAATAATAACAACATACCACTGAGCAATCCCAACAGCATCAGCAAAGCCAAAGCAACAATATAAGCCACACACAATATTTGCATCGGCTGCATTTTTTGCGTGCTGTTGGATATTTTCGTACTCACAGCAGATGCCTTTGCCGCCTTGGTCTGCGAAGCTTTTAAATACACCGCTTGCTGCGCTCGGTAACGTCCACGCTCATCCACAGTCACTGTGTATTCTAAGGCACAGCCCACAATTGGACGTGGCCCTTGTCGGGCGAAGTCCTTAATGTGTAAAAACACGCGATCTTTTTGGTGGTCATTCGGCTGAATAAACCCATAACCCTGCTCATCAAACCATTCGACTAAACGCCCTTGATCACGCATGTTCTATATCCCTCAAGCTGTCACAAACTTTAAGCGTTCAATCAGCATATTCCGCATTTCATCTGGATTTTTCTGCAAAATATCTGCGCCTGTCCGCCCTTCTGCCGCATTTTTAGCAGCCACCTGCAAACGCATTAACCAAAAACGTCCTGCCGCCATTGCCAAATACAGTTCCAAACAGGCTTTTTCGTCTTGGGTTAAAGGACGCACCGTTTCGTAGGCATTTAAAAATGCAATCGCCTTGCTTTCATTTAAGCTCAGCTCAGGAAAATCGGTACAAAAATCATTCAGCGTAATCGCAATATCAAACAGCAATTCATCTTGATTTAATTCATAAAAATCTAAAATGCCTTGCAACTGATCATCTGCAAACAAGGTATTGTCACGGAATAAATCCGAGTGAATAAAACCTTTGGGACGCTGCGGATAGACTGCGGTTAAAGCTTCATACAAGCCCAAAAGTTTGGACAGTAAGGCTTGATCGGCCACATGCATGCTTGGTTTTAATTGGCGTGCGACCCCTGCCCAATAAGCATGATCACGTACATGATCGCGCTGCAAAGGAAAATTTTGTAAGGCCACATGCATTTTGGCTTGTGCAATCGCAATCGCTTCCACTTGCGCCACTGTTGCCAGTGTCGGATGCTGCCCAATTAAACGCGGTGCAATTTGTGCAGGTTTTTCTTTTAATTGGTGAATGGCTTGTCCCGAATAGGATAAAGGCACTGCCACAGGCAAACCCGCTTGCCCCAAATGCTGCAATACAGGAATTAATTCACCTGCCGCTTGCTGATCTAATTCTTCAAAAATGGTCAGCACGTACTCGTTTTGATTGTCGCAGCGCAAAAAATAATTGGTATTTTGAATCCCCCCTTGAATGGGAATCAGCTCGACCACCTCCAATCCATAAGGCGCTGCAAAGACCTGAACTTCCTTTAAAGTCAAAGGAGTATAAACCGACATAGAAAACCTGCGAAAAACCTGAGCTAAGTTTGATAGAATACCCGCTCCATCTGCCAAGGTGTAGCGCTTGTGTGGGTGAGTTTCATAATCGGCTGTAATAATTGGAAAAATTTATGCTAGCGAAACGTATTATTCCTTGCCTAGACGTAGATAATGGTCGCGTGGTTAAGGGCGTGCAATTCCTTGATATTCGTGATGCGGGCGACCCTGTCGAAGTGGCGCGTCGTTATAATGAACAAGGTGCCGATGAAATCACCTTTTTAGACATTACTGCTACCCATCATGGTCGTGATACCACTTATCGTACCGTAGAACGTATGGCAGAAACCGTGTTCGTGCCCCTCACCGTTGGTGGTGGCGTGCGTAAGGTTGAGGACATCCGCCTGTTACTTAACGCAGGTGCAGATAAAGTCAGCATTAACTCTGCAGCCGTGTTTAACCCTGAATTTGTGCAAGAAGCCTCACAGCGTTTTGGCGCGCAATGTATTGTGGTTGCCATTGATGCGAAAAAAACGGGTGATAACAAATGGGAAATTTTCACCCACGGTGGTCGTAAACCAACCGGTATTGATGCCATTGAATGGGCAGTGAAAATGGCAGACTATGGCGCAGGTGAGCTATTGGTCACCTCAATGGATGCCGATGGCACCAAAGCAGGCTATGACTTGGCGCTCATGCGTGCCATCAATGACCGTGTAATGGTACCTACCATTGCTTCTGGCGGTGTAGGTAATTTACAACACTTGGCCGATGGGATTCTAAAAGGCGGTGCCGATGCGGTACTGGCAGCCTCAATTTTCCACTTTGGTCAGCATACCATTCCTGAAGCCAAACAATATTTGGCAGCACAAGGCATTGAAATGCGTTTGTAAAATCATAGTGCAAACGAACTGTGAAAAGTGCAATCTGAGGATTGCACTTTTTTTAGCTTAAAATTGAAGTAAAGGTAAAATTTAGGCAGAAAAAAAGGAGTCCGAAGACTCCTATCAACTCAAAAAACCACAGCGCTGAGGTTCTTTTATCTTTTTAAATAGACTTATAAAAAAATAATCAACAAAATCAATTTATCATCACACAATATTCAACCGAAACATCCGTGGATATTTCACTGCACACAATATACGCAGAGCTTTAGCTGAAATATTGACCAAAAACACCAAAAACATTGACCATTTGCGACAAGACTTGCCCAAGCTGTCAGTACAAACCTTGATTTGCTGCAATACAGTTAAGATAACTGCTCTGCCACAGCTAATTTTTTCTCGACCCATTTGGCAGGAAAATATGCAGCAGACAGATGGTTTAAACCCTGTGCAATCACCCGAGGTAAGGCAATGCCTAACGGATTTTGCTCCTGTAAGGCAGGTGCTGAAATGACTCGCGTTCCTAAAATATAATCAAACCACGGTTTGGTCACGCACCAGTTCGCATCCTGATTGCTGTTCATGTGATGGTCATAATGCCACGGAATTTTCTTAACTGCCCACTCTGGCTCTAAATGCGCACGACGGTGAATATAATAATAATTCGCAGCACTATATAGCGCAGCCAAACTCATACCCTTAGAAATTGGATAGAACACGCCACTGGCCACCGTTGCCACCACAGCCAAAGACACAATTTCATTTTTGGTACGCCAGTTGCGAATCCCTTCGACATAGCCATGATCGTGAAAACTGGTTTTACGCACTTCACGATGATGTTCCCAATGTGATTTCATACTTTCAGGCACAGGACTATAACGGCGCTGCCCTGCTCGATGCGTTCCGTGCAAAATATATTTATGTGCCACCCATTCAAAACCATTGGCAACCACCAAACCTGCTAGAAATCCTTTCCACATCGCTATTTCTGTTCCTTAAAATGTAGTCAAACATAGTCAAGGACTAATTCGCACTCTGTTAATGTCTTGTTGCCAAGCGTGTAACTAGAGCCTGAGTCGGTCAGTTCCGACTTGTAGCGGTCAGTCCGTTCTTGCAATATACGCTTTACAGTTTTGTAAGGCG
>NZ_VPCW01000054.1:0-6838 GCF_013418015.1 Acinetobacter sp. YH12211 | reverse complement strand
TTCGCAAGAGATGCGATGGATGTCTGATGATTTGTAGTCATAAATTTTAGTCCCCACTTGTTTCTAAGTGGGGACTAAATTAAGGCTTATAGGATGAATTCAGAAGGTGTGTTCAGCGGACGCTTACCGACTTCATCAACTTTTTTGCTTTCCAACTTGTCACAAAGTGCATAGGCAAGAGCTTTGGCGGCAGACACGTGCGTTTCCTCTTAAACATAGGTCGAACGGATACCCGAGGCAAAGCGGAGCATTAGTCCCAAAGCATCTCCGGTAGATCCGGAGGCTCCATACTGAAGGCATGGCATCTTGGGCATTGATATTTGAAACTTCTCTCTAGATAGCAGGGATTTCTTGGCCTTGCCTCATGCTGATAGCTTGTAAATATCACACGATCCTTAGCCCCACAAAGTGAGCATACTCCGTAGCTTTCATTTATAGAAATCGTCGTTAGATTGTCGCAGCATGTGCACGTTCCGACTATTTGCTCAGGAAGCATCGCCATACCTTGGCCTAGGTAAAGAAGATCAGACTCGTAGCCACATCGGTGGCAACTGAGCTTGTACGCAATGCCCATCTGGTTGTCTCACCTGAATCGTAACGTCAGAGCTATTCATCCATCCATTCGGCATCAATGTATGCCACTAAGCCGACCAGCTGACCGTTTGGACTGAAGTATGTTGCCTGCACCCCACTTGACATCTCATCAATACCACCGCACTGCGCTAGGCGCCGGTCCCACTTGCCCACAGAAGCGTCAGGATCGGCTGAGTTCCCCAAGACCCTTGTGAGCCATGCCTCCTTTAACTCAACCTCTCGAATGATTGCGTCGGCCAGCTCCTCCGCGTTATCTAGTTCGACATAGTCTGGAATTCGGACGTACGTTCTGAACACAGCTGGATACTTACTTGGGCGATTGTCATACATGACATCAACAATGTACCCGTTTGTGTAACCGTCTCTTGGAGGTTCGTATGACACTAGTGGTTCCCCTCAGCTTGCGACTAGATGTTGAGGCCTAACATTTTATTAGAGAGCAGGCTAGTTGCTTAGATACATGATCTTCAGGCCGTTATCTGTCAGGGCAAGCGAAAATTGGCCATTTATGACGACCAATGCCCCGCAGAAGCTCCCATCTTTGCCGCCATAGACGCCGCGCCCCCCTTTTGGGGTGTAGAACATCCTTTTGCCAGATGTGGAAAAGAAGTTCGTTGTCCCATTGTTGGCAATGACGTAGTAGCCGGCGAAAGTGCGAGACCCATTTGCGCTATATATAAGCCTACGATTTCCGTTGCGACTATTGTCGTAATTGGATGAACTATTATCGTAGTTGCTCTCAGAGTTGTCGTAATTTGATGGACTATTGTCGTAATTGCTTATGGAGTTGTCGTAGTTGCTTGGAGAAATGTCGTAGTTGGATGGGGAGTAGTCATAGGGAAGACGAGCTTCATCCACTAAAACAATTGGCAGGTCAGCAAGTGCCTGCCCCGATGCCATCGCAAGTACGAGGCTTAGAACCACCTTCAACAGATCGCGCATAGTCTTCCCCAGCTCTCTAACGCTTGAGTTAAGCCGCGCCGCGAAGCGGCGTCGGCTTGAACGAATTGTTAGACATTATTTGCCGACTACCTTGGTGATCTCGCCTTTCACGTAGTGAACAAATTCTTCCAACTGATCTGCGCGCGAGGCCAAGCGATCTTCTTGTCCAAGATAAGCCTGCCTAGCTTCAAGTATGACGGGCTGATACTGGGCCGGCAGGCGCTCCATTGCCCAGTCGGCAGCGACATCCTTCGGCGCGATTTTGCCGGTTACTGCGCTGTACCAAATGCGGGACAACGTAAGCACTACATTTCGCTCATCGCCAGCCCAGTCGGGCGGCGAGTTCCATAGCGTTAAGGTTTCATTTAGCGCCTCAAATAGATCCTGTTCAGGAACCGGATCAAAGAGTTCCTCCGCCGCTGGACCTACCAAGGCAACGCTATGTTCTCTTGCTTTTGTCAGCAAGATAGCCAGATCAATGTCGATCGTGGCTGGCTCGAAGATACCTGCAAGAATGTCATTGCGCTGCCATTCTCCAAATTGCAGTTCGCGCTTAGCTGGATAACGCCACGGAATGATGTCGTCGTGCACAACAATGGTGACTTCTACAGCGCGGAGAATCTCGCTCTCTCCAGGGGAAGCCGAAGTTTCCAAAAGGTCGTTGATCAAAGCTCGCCGCGTTGTTTCATCAAGCCTTACGGTCACCGTAACCAGCAAATCAATATCACTGTGTGGCTTCAGGCCGCCATCCACTGCGGAGCCGTACAAATGTACGGCCAGCAACGTCGGTTCGAGATGGCGCTCGATGACGCCAACTACCTCTGATAGTTGAGTCGATACTTCGGCGATCACCGCTTCCCTCATGATGTTTAACTCCTGAATTAAGCCGCGCCGCGAAGCGGTGTCGGCTTGAATGAATTGTTAGGCGTCATCCTGTGCTCCCGAGAACCAGTACCAGTACATCGCTGTTTCGTTCGAGACTTGAGGTCTAGTTTTATACGTGAACAGGTCAATGCCGCCGAGAGTAAAGCCACATTTTGCGTACAAATTGCAGGCAGGTACATTGTTCGTTTGTGTCTCTAATCGTATGCCAAGGAGCTGTCTGCTTAGTGCCCACTTTTTCGCAAATTCGATGAGACTGTGCGCGACTCCTTTGCCTCGGTGCGTGTGCGACACAACAATGTGTTCGATAGAGGCTAGATCGTTCCATGTTGAGTTGAGTTCAATCTTCCCGACAAGCTCTTGGTCGATGAATGCGCCATAGCAAGCAGAGTCTTCATCAGAGTCATCATCCGAGATGTAATCCTTCCGGTAGGGGCTCACACTTCTGGTAGATAGTTCAAAGCCTTGGTCGGATAGGTGCACATCGAACACTTCACGAACAATGAAATGGTTCTCAGCATCCAATGTTTCCGCCACCTGCTCAGGGATCACCGAAATCTTCATATGACGCCTAACGCCTGGCACAGCGGATCGCAAACCTGGCGCGGCTTTTGGTACAAAAGGCGTGACAGGTTTGCGAATCCGTTGCTGCCACTTGTTAACCCTTTTGCCAGATTTGGTAACTATAATTTATGTTAGAGGCGAAGTCTTGGGTAAAAACTGGCCTAAAATTGCTGGGGATTTCAGGAAAGTAAACATCACCTTCCGGCTCGATGTCTATTGTAGATATATGTAGTGTATCTACTTGATCGATCAGGCTTTTGTATATCTCCCCACCACCTGAAACAATGACATGATCCGTTATTTTCTTTAGGTTGGTTAAAGCATCTTTAATTGATGGAAAGATCAATACGTTCTCATTGTCAGATGTAAAACTTGAACGTGTTACGACCGCATACTTTCGGTTGGGTAATGCTCCCATTGATTCAAAAGTCTTGCGTCCAACCAACAGCCATTGGTTATAGGTAATAGCTTTAAACAGGAGCTGTTCACCTTTGGCACTCCATGGAATATCAGGGCCATTCCCGATAACTCCATTCTTCGATATAGCTACCATTAGTGATAGTTTCACAATTCTTCCTCAGAGGTTAACATTTTATTAGTAAGCATGCTCGTTTTGTCACCCGCTGATGCTTACCGTTAATTAATATAATCACTTGTATTAAATAGACTTTCTTTAAAAATACAAGACACTCTGTTATTACAAATCGTGCATGCCGTCTATCCTGCTTGCACGATGCACATTATCTCACCCAAAGAACTCATAACATTTTAATTTATTTAGCATTAAATTAAAACTCTACCGGTAAACAAGCATCTCTAGGCGTAAAAAACAGGCACTTTTTTAAATCCCAGCTAGAATAGGCTGTATAGGCAGACAGTTGCAAGACAAGGAGCGTTTTATGTCTAACAGTCCATTTTTAAATTCTATACGCACGGATATGCGACAAAAAGGTTATGCGCTGAAAACTGAAAAAACTTACCTGCACTGGATTAAGCGTTTTATTCTGTTTCACAAAAAACGTCATCCTCAGACCATGGGCAGTGAAGAGGTCAGGCTGTTTTTATCCAGCTTAGCAAACAGCAGACATGTAGCCATAAACACGCAGAAAATCGCTTTAAATGCCCTAGCTTTTTTGTACAACAGGTTTTTACAACAGCCGTTGGGCGATATTGATTATATCCCTGCAAGCAAGCCTAGACGGCTACCCTCTGTTATCTCTGCAAATGAAGTGCAACGCATTTTGCAGGTTATGGATACTCGCAACCAAGTTATTTTTACGCTGCTGTATGGTGCAGGTTTGCGCATTAATGAATGCTTGCGTTTGCGGGTTAAAGATTTTGATTTTGATAATGGCTGCATCACTGTGCATGACGGTAAGGGTGGGAAAAGCAGAAACAGCCTACTGCCCACGCGCCTAATCCCAGCAATAAAATAACTCATTGAGCAAGCGCGGCTTATTCAGCAAGACGACAACTTACAAGGCGTAGGGCCATCGCTGCCTTTTGCTTTAGATCACAAATACCCTTCTGCTTATCGACAAGCGGCGTGGATGTTTGTCTTTCCCTCCAGCACGCTCTGCAACCACCCGTATAACGGCAAATTATGCCGCCATCATCTGCATGACTCCGTTGCGCGAAAGGCATTGAAGGCAGCCGTACAAAAAGCAGGCATCGTTAGCAAGCGTGTCACTTGTCATACATTTCGTCACTCGTTTGCTACGCATCTATTACAAGCGGGGCGTGATATTCGCACTGTGCAAGAACTCTTAGGGCATAACGATGTTAAGACCACGCAAATCTATACGCATGTGTTGGGTCAGCATTTTGCCGGCACCACCAGTCCTGCGGATGGACTGATGCTACTTATCAATCAGTAAAAGTAGATAAATATCTTTATGTAGCCCTGAGTAGCCCCTGATACTTTTTATGGTGAAAAAGATAAACAATCATAGAGGGGATAAATATGAGCCAGTTCTACCATTGTTCAGATAAGTTTAAGCAAGATACTGTCAATCACAGTGACCATTCATGGTCATTACACTTCCTCCAGTTGCCAGACAATGCCTAACATAAAAACGCAAAAGCCCAAAAGTCAGAGCTTAGGTGTTCTAGGCGTTTTCTAAGCGCTGAAGAAATACGTCTTACCGTAGATTGCGTGCGTTTCTGAAGCACATTTTCCTTATACATGGCTTTATCCCAGGCAGCTTCATCAAGCTCTTGGAGTAACAAGCCAGTAATAATGCGACACTCTCGGGTTTGTAGCGAGCCGCTGGTGAGATCGGAGTTATAGCGGAAAGGGGTCATTTGTAATTATTTGTGGGTGGAGGATAGTTAACTTATTATTGTAGTTGGAAGAGGCTGCTTTCCAAACATTAGCACCTCGTAATGCTTGTTACTGTATATTAATTTATGCTCTTAGCGCATGTTAATGGGCTATTACAATGCATAATGTCCACATCAAGATAACTGTGGCTTAACACCTGTACAAGCGAAAAAAATCAATCACCTGTCCGGAAATACGGGATCACTGTAAAGTGTTGGTGAGGCAGTCTAGGAGGGGGATTTAATTTGGGATACTGATGAAAGGATTATGATCAGTTGGATATAGGATCGTACTAAGCTGAGCGGCAGGTTAGCTAGATTAGTTAACCAGATAAGTGAAATCTAGTTCCAAACTATTTTGTCATTTTTAATTTTCGTATTAGCTTACGACGCTACACCCAGTTCCCATCTATTTTGTCACTCTTCCCTAAATAATCCTTAAAAACTCCATTTCCACCCCTCCCAGTTCCCAACTATTTTGTCCGCCCACACTTAGATACAAAGGCCTTATATTGGAAAATAAGCATTATGTTCAAAATCCTGAAATTTATGATCGCATAGGAAATTCATGTATTCCTCAAGAATTTAAAAACAAATTTAATAAATCTAATGAAGAATTAGTCAGATTATTTTTACCAGAAATAGATATTCTCCTTGAGAAATTTGGCCTAACTATTCCTTATCAAATAGATGTATTAAGTAAAATAGCAGATACTATTTGTACAAAAAATAGATATAACCTTATGAAATGTATTGAGAAATATAGAGATAAGAATAAAGAGATACAATCTCAATGGAAACAGACTTTATCTGAATACTTTGTTGATAGGTAATCATTGCTCGACATAAAATCTCTTATCCACGCTTCACAATAACTGGATTTTTCCACTAATTCACTGTCTATTTAACATAATGGTGCTTATACGCAATACACTTGTATATTAATATAAAAATCAGATACTTATTTAAATCATAAAAATCCAAAATGCCCAAAAAGCCGACTTTGAAATAGTCGGCTTTTTTGTGAGCGGTTTTGATATTTTTTGCCAACAGTTTTGCTTAAAAAACACTCAAAACAGAAAATCACCTACAATCTATAAGGCTTTCAGCCTGAAAAAAATCCACAATTTCTGCGGATAAATCTGGGGGCTATTTTTAAGCCAGTTTTGTACGCTTTGACGTACAGTAATTTAAGGAATCTGCTTCTAGCTGATCAAAGCGTTATTTCTTATGATGAAGTCATAGAGAGCAGGAAGCTCCAAACAATAAGAATAAGAAAGATCAGCACAAGGATGGTTAGGTACGACAGGAGTTATACCTTGCAACCAAACACGAAAAACCCCGACAGGATGTCGGGGTTTTTTATTGCTTATCTTTAAACGTATATTTTAATTAATGTTAAATTTAATCGTAAGCGTCCGCTGAACCCCATGCCTATTTTTTAATTCGATTTAGGTTTCCAGCGGTGTGGTAGCAATTCTTCAATCTGAGTCACTTTATGTGTCGGCAACCTTTTCAGCACATCACTTAAATA
>NZ_VPCW01000053.1:0-7007 GCF_013418015.1 Acinetobacter sp. YH12211 | reverse complement strand
CCTTGATCGACACGGTTTAAACCACGCTGTAAAACGCTCTCTTTCTGCTGTTTCTGTTGGTCAAGCTGTTGGGCGTTCTGCTGTTTCACATTGTCATTAAAACGGCTGATTTCAGTGTCTATGCCTTTTCTGCGTAATTGGGTGACTTTAGTGCCTTCATGGATGGTGGCTTGTAGTCCGTTATTCTGATCGGCATAGCTGCGGTGATCTATTTTTTCCTGTATGCCTGCTCGTTCCAAAGCACGATTGGCAAGGTTTGCCCACGTTTCCCGAATCTGTTTAATTTCGTCTTGGGTTGTACCCATACCAAGGCTTTTTCGTTTGGCGTTGCTGAGTTCAATTTCTGCCTTTGTGGTCAGAGTCAGATTGTTTTCAGGGTCTAATTCCGCCTTTCGGGTGGTAAGCATGATATGGGCGTGATGGTTCTTATCATTTCCGCCTTTGCTGGGTTCGTGGATGGCTAAGTCTGCAATCACGCCATAGCGATCAACTAAGGCCGTGGCAAAGGCTTTTGCCAAGTCCTTACGTTGATCTGCGTCTAATTCATCGGGTAGGGCGATTACCCACTCTCTGGCGGTTCGGGCATCTTTGCGGTTTTCGGACTGTTCCGCCAAGTTCCAAAGTTGGCTGCGGTCAATTTCAATATTGAGATTAGACACAATTTCGGTATGGGCGACTCCATCCTTTCTCGTAAAGTCATGCGTCAGCCCTGTACGTTTATCTTCTAGTTTTTCCCCTGCACGATAAGCCATAGATGCAACGGCAGTTCTTCCCGAACTGCGGTTAACGGTTTTGGTTGTACAGTGGTAAATCGCCATTAAATTTTCCTTGTGGCATCCACGTATTGATTACATTTCGGGCATTCTTTTCTAATAGTTTGAATGGATACTCCATTCATTTGCTCTATAAGAATTTTAGGTAATTTGTATAAAAATTCATTCCCACAGTTTGAGCATATAAAAATATGCTGTTCATCAATATTGTATTTCTTCATTTGCTTTACCACTCTTGCTTTTGCTTTTGGGGTTAAGGGGTGTCTCCCTTACGCATCTTTTGACTTGAATGAAATTCAAGTCGTAAGTGCGCATTTCATGAAAAACACGATAGCATATTACCCGCTTGAATTTCAATTCATAGGGTCTTATGCTTGAGTGGTTTTCTATATTCCGAAATTAATCGTTATGACTAAATCTGCTGAAAATATCGAAAAGAAAATTGAAGCCCAGTTAGAGAAGCTGAAACAGTTAAAAGCACAGAAACAGGCTATTGAAGCAAGAGAACGTACCAAAAAGAAAGAACAGGAGCGCAAGGATGATACTCGGCGTAAAATTTTGCTCGGTTCTTACTTGATTAAGAAAATGCAGGCAAATGAAGCCAATAAAGAAAAAATACTCGCTGAACTCAACGAATATTTAACAGAAAATAGAGATCGACAGCTTTTTGATTTGCCCGATATTGAAGCCTAATTTTTCTTAGCTGTTTGGTTTTTTTGTTCGGCTTGATACTCTGGAATGAGCGTATTTAAAACCTTTTGAATATTGTCCTTGTCCTCGATTTGTAAATTATCCCGATAGTAAATTAAGTTCTGTATTTTGCTTTCCATCTGCATTTTTTCGGTGGGTTCGGCATCTTTGGATAGTCGGGATAATAGGAAGATATAACCGCATATATTTTCCCTCGCAATTTCATAATTTACGATGTCGAGGTATTCAACGGTCACATGCTTTAGATCGGTTGATAGGTTATTTAATTTAATCATGGCTGAAATCCTGATTTTTCTAAAATTGGATAAAGCTCTCTGAATTTTTCAGGCTCTAACAGCATATCTGCTATACGGATAGCAAATTGTTGGTAGCTTTCTGTACCTTGTGAATATTTCCCCATTTCAGGCATTTCTGACATTTTTTTTGCAAATAAATGGCGTTGTGCATCGGTCATTTTGATAAAAAAGTCAGGTGTGTTTGGGTCACGCTTAGAATCTAATTTTTTCGGTTGTTGTTTCTGCTTAAACTTGAATGAAAACCCAGTAATTGTACGCCCTTTCTTGTGTTGCTCATAAGTGGCTTTTATGTCTGTATGTTCATTGATTTGAGTAATGGCAGTTTCTAATACACGGCTTTTAAAATGGTGCATACGTTGATATTCATCATCTTCAACACCTAAATTTTTACGTAATTGTTGTAGTTCAAAAACAGGTGTTTTACCAACTTCACGCCAAGCGATTAATAACTCATAAAGTCTAGTGGCATACTTACTGGTTAGGTGTGCAACTTGTTTGGCTTCATATTTTGTAAAGTGTTCTTCTAATCTAGTGATTAAAGGAACTACATCAGGTGCGAAAGTAATTTCTAGTAATGCCAAATCATCTACATAAAAAATACGGCTTACCCAGCGAGAGCGAACGATACCTACCTTCCCTGTTTTTTTATATTCGGCTGTATAGCTAAACTGCCTGTTAAATAGATTATTTACGGCATCTTTCAGGGCTTTGTAGGATGCATCAGGTGATACATTAAATAGTTTTGCATAGTCACTAGCATGTATTTCTAGTTTGCTATCTGCCGTAATACCCCGCCCTAATTCCCTTGCATTAATGATTGCAAGCATGACTAAACGCTGTTCCGTTAGTTCTAAATTATAACTGGCGTTTATTAATGCATTATCTTTCACAACTAAACCATTCTTCATATTAAATACACGTTATTATTAATGTGTATTTACACACTATATATTTTATGTGTGTAAATCAAGAGAATTTGTGTGCTTATACAAGAGAATTTGTGTGCTTATACAAGAGAATTTGTGTGCTTATACAAGAGAATTTGTGTGCTTATATAAGCTGTAGTCCTCTCATATCAATGTTTTCAGCTTATCTAAAAGCATTTAAAAGCTTTAAAAATAATTAAAAGCCTTTCGAGAGGGGAGTGCAAACTGCCCTAGGTACTCGCTAAAGCTCGTACTCTATTGAAGCTCGTTCCTCGCTTCGTGGGGCAGTTTTTGGTTAATCCTATTTGTGAAATCTAAAAGCAAAAGCATTTGTAATGTATTCGCTTCGCTCATACTTTTTGAAAAGCAAAAGCTCCAAAGTTCGCACCCATTCGGGATGCTCTGTACCTACCGTTTAAAATCGAAAGGGAGCTTGTAATCAGAGAAAAGGCGAGGGCGAAATTTTGATGATGCTCAATCGCTCGTAGACACTCGCTCGGTTCTTATTATCTAGGTTTTAATTATTTACTGGAGCTAATCAAAGTTGTGAAACATTGCTTAAATAATAGGCGTGGAACGTGAAAAATCATAAAAAAAGCCCGAACAGGGATGTTCGGGCTATAAACTAGAAACTACAGCATTGATTTCTATAGATAATTATAACGCATTTCGTATAAGGTGTATTATGTTAATTTTAGTAGAACTAATAAATCTATATATTTGAAAATGTCATTTTACTCAATTAAATACTCTTCAGATATTTCACACTGTTCAACAAAAAAATGATCATGTGAAACTAAAATTACAGCGCCCTGATATTGGCTAATAGCCTGCGATAGAAGCTCTCTAGACTCAATATCTAAATGATTTTCTGGTTCATCAAGCAATAATAAATCAATACCATCAGGATAGTGACTCATTGCTAATAATGCGACTTTCAATTTTTCACCACCACTCAGTTCTGATAGTTTTAATAAAGCTTTTTCACGACGAATACGTAACTGACCTAACAAATTTCTCCACTCAACTTCAGTAAGATTGGAGTTATAAAGTGCAAGGTTTTCGATTACGGATAAATCATTATTTAATAAACTAAAGTTTTGATCTAAATACAAACATGTTCCACTAAAGAAAATATCATCACGTTGATGGGTAGAAATCAATTTCAATAAGGTTGATTTACCAATTCCATTAGCACCTTTAAGATGGATTTTTTCGCCAGCTTTCAATGCAAAATTAATTTTATTTGTTGCTGTATGGGGTAGCTTTAAATCATGAATTCTTAAAATCTCTCCTTGCTTCGTACTCTGTAAGTGGAATTCAAACTTCTGAGCTTTGATTTTTTCTACAATGGTCTGCCTATTAATCAGACTATTTTTCAAATCATCAGTTTGTCGAGTTTGTTGGGCACGTAGCTTACCTAAGCTTTGTCCAGCATTTTCCTTTTTGAAATCTAGAAAAATCTTTGCTTGAGAATTAGAATCACGAAGTTCATTGCCTTTAGATTGACGTTTATTCGCTTTCATTAAGCTATCATGTTGCCGTTGTTTTAACTGCTTTAATTCTTTTTTCTCATTATTAATAGACTGAGTTAATGCATCCATGTGTAGCTGATGCTGTTGAATGTAATGCTCATAATTACCTTTGTAGTGTTGTAAGCCTAATTCAGTTAAAGCATAAATATGTTGGACTTGATTGAGTAATTGGCGATCATGACTAATCAGGCATACACCACTAGGGTGTGCCAAAATACTCTCAATTAACCATTGTCTAGATGTTGAGTCTAAATGGTTGCTTGGTTCATCTAAAAGTAGATAGTGATCCTTTTTTAAAAACAAACGACATAAAGCCAGCTTTGTTTTTTGTCCTTCACTCAGTTTTTCTGTTGGAAAGTTCAAATCCGTAGGTAAGTCAGCATTTTCAAGTATATTTTGCCATTTTTGTGGTAAATCCCAGGTATTTTCAACTAACTCATAATCATCAAAACTAGCTGTATTGTTCTCTATACGCCGAAAAGCATGATGTAAATGATCTACCTCTAATGCTTGTGCAATATTTTCAGCATTAAGGCGTTCTAATTGTGCCAAATAATCATGTTGGATATTCCATGAAACTTGACCACTATAATGAATATCTAAAGCTTGGCTTTGATCTAATATTCTGAACAATAGGGATTTACCTAAACCATTACGTCCAATTAATGCAGAAACCTGTCCTGATAAAAGCGTAATGTTTAGCTGATCAAACATTTTCTGTGTAGAAAATTCTAAATTTAAGTTTGAAGCAATACATGCATGTTGCATAAAAAATTCCTCATGTAGAGGATATGCAAAATAGTGAAGATTAACTTATAAAAAACAATATATTATTTAGGATATAAAGTAGAGACCAAGAATATATAGCCACAAGTAGAATCTATTTTGCACATCAAAAGTTTAAAAATAATGATGAGAAAATGACTTACTTCATTGGCGTTACTCTTGGGAGGATGATTTGAATAAGGTTATTTTATAATGATAAGACAATCTGTCAAGCTTGTACTAAAGCTTCTAAAAGTTATTTAACATAATGGTGGTTATACGCAATACACTTGTATATTAATATAAATATCAATTACTTAAAAAATCAATCCTGATCATAAAAACCGCAAAAAGCCGACTTTGAAACAAGTCGGCTTTTTTATGTTCGATTCTGTAATATTTTGCCAATAAAAAATGGAACAACTTTGCAAAATTTACAATTTTGTATTAACATTTTTGTATTAACAAAAAGCGATGCAACTATGGAAATTGAGTTTTCATGGGATGAGCATAAAGCAGAAACAAACCTCAAAAAACATGGTGTAGCTTTTGAAGATGCAACCTTAGTTTTTTATGATGCTCATGCCGTCTTCAAACAGGATCGCTTTGAAAATGGTGAATATCGTTGGCAAGTGATAGGTCTCGTACACGGGCAGACAGTTTTATTGGTGGCTCATACTGTACAAGATCATAATGGGATTGATCATATCCGTATTATTTCAGCACGACAGGCAGAGAAAAAAGAGAGGAAACAGTATGAACAAAACCGTTACTTACAAAGTAGATTTGAATAAACCTCCTGTCTTATCTGAAGAACAAAAGGCAAGACTTGAAGCATTAGATAAACGCCCAGACAGTGAAATAGACTTTTCCGACATTCCTGAACTTGATGAAAGCTTTTGGAAAAATGCTGTCCAAAATCCGTTTTATAAGCCAACTAAACAAGTGACTACAGTACGCATTGATGCAGATGTCATGCAATGGCTAAAAGCACAAGGCAAAGGCTATCAGACACGTATGAATAAGATTTTACGTGATGCAATGCTGAATGATTTAAAAAATCACCCATAAAAACGGAGCTTAAGCTCCGTTTTTTACAAACTATTTTTAAGCTTATAGAATCTAAATTCGGGGTAAATTAAACCTATAATAAAAAGAATGGTAAATGCTATCCATAGAAACAAAGCCATAGCTCTAAGCTGTTCTTCATTCCATGAGCTTGATTCCATATCTAAGAAAAAGATACTCTTCCAGCCTTTAATATAATCAGCTCCACCCCATGAAATAATCCATTTGAACATTAAGCTAACTGCCAAATAAATAAGTACCCACACCCATGTAGACATAAATTACCTTATTATTTTTAATCACTTATTGGATAATTATAACTGATCTTAATAGTCTTATTTAACATAAAATCTCTTATGCGAAATTTCAGCTCGATGCTTTGAAATATGGCTTTAGCCATGTTTCAAAGTCGGGCAACTTTGCGCTTGCTGTAATCTGATCAGTAATAAGAAAAACCAAGCAAAGTACCGATCAACTAGTATTTTTTAGGGTCGATCTGACACCAGTCATACGTTTTTTCTTTGACACTACTCGGTTCAAACGAATAGCAATTTTTCCTCATGATTCTCACCAATGTTTCACCATCACTTTCTCTAATTTGTAGCGGATATTTTTTTAGTAAAGCCATATCAGCTCTACGGTTATCAATTTCGTCTTTGCTTGGCACGTATAAGAAGATTGCCAAAATGAATACCATCATCACAGCCACAAACGTGCTGGCAAAAATAAGGATAAGTTTTAAGTTGAGCCTGTTTGTAGCTTCGTTTAATGCCTGAATACTGTTGTTTAATGCACCTGTATGCTTCTTATTTGCGTTTTCTAGCGATTTTTCAGCCTTGTCTAGCACTCCACTAGCGACTTGGTTGTAAAACTGCTCTAATCGCTTCTTATCGTCTGCTATGGCTTCTCGATATTCCTTCATGGATGCCAATA
>NZ_VPCW01000052.1:0-7189 GCF_013418015.1 Acinetobacter sp. YH12211 | reverse complement strand
TTTCTGATAAAGATAGCGTTGCTTGTCTGATACGTTGACGTTTGTTTTCTTGCTTGAGAAATTGCCAATAGATGGGTTCAAATTTTTTGAAAAAATCATCAACAATACAAAAAATTTCTGTAAAATCATACATGGTAGTTAGAGCCTTTGGGTTGTGTCGTAACTTTCTAAATGGCTCTAACTACCTTTTTTTCAAGGGCTTTTCTTATCCGTAATTCGGGTTATACTAGTGTATAAACTTCGGCAACAGTTTGCAGCACTATTCACAGCTTCAGCTTGTACGAGCTGCCACAAGTTTCATTGCATATCTGAAATGACGACTAAAGTTTGACTGTAAAGTAAGACAATCTGTAGGGATAACACATGACAGCCTGTATAAAAATGCATAGCATGGATACTGTTGAAAACAACAATTGAAAAATAAAGGATTGGATATGCTGGCTTATGATGCTGATTTAGAATTATTTAGAGATAACTTTCGACGTTTTATGCAGGAGCATATTGCACCGCATTATGCTGCGTGGGAACGTGAGGGCATCATGCCGCGCAGTGTGTGGAATCTGTTAGGTGAAAATGGCTTTTTGTGTATTGATGTGCCTGAAGAATATGGCGGCTATGGTGTTCCAACGCATTATTCCCTAATGTTGGTCGAAGAATCGGCACGTGCAGGTTATAGCGCACTTTCTACAGGTATTTCCTGTCACTCTGAAATCGCTGCGCCGTACATTTTGCATATTGGTACAGAAGAACAAAAACAATACTGGCTGCCTAAAATGGTGTCGGGTGAAGTGGTTGGTGCAATTGGCATGACCGAGCCAGGTGCGGGTTCAGACTTACAAGCCATGCGTACCAACGCCATTTTGCAAGATGATCATTATGTACTGAATGGTTCTAAAACCTTTATTTCTAACGGTCAGCATGCAGACTTAGTGGTTTTGGCAGTAAAAACAGATCCGCAAGCACGTGCCAAAGGCGTGTCGCTCATGTTGGTCGATACTCATTTAGAAGGCTTTAAAAAAGGCACCAATTTGGAAAAAATTGGTTTGCATTCACAAGACACGTCAGAGCTATTCTTTGACAATGTCAAAGTGCCGAAAAATCAATTGTTAGGACAGGCAGGGCATGGTTTTACCTATTTAATGCAAGAATTGCCACGTGAACGTACTGCGATTGCAGCTACTGCATTGGGTGCTATTCGAGGTTCAATTGATGTGACCACACAATATGTGCAAGAGCGTCAGGCGTTTGGACAAGCCATTGGTCAGTTCCAGAATACCCGTTTTGTTTTGGCACAGGCTAAAATTGATGAATTGGCAACCGCTGCTTTTTATAATCAAAACGTCGAATTGTATATGCAGGGCAAACTGGACGTCGAAACTGCAGCCGCTTTAAAAAGCTTTGCGACAGATATGCAAATGAAAATTGCCGATCAATTGCTGCAACTGTTTGGCGGTTATGGCTATATGACGGAATACCCGATTTCTCGTTTCTTTGTCGATGCGCGAATCCAGCGAATTTACGGTGGAACCAATGAAATTATGAAAGAAATTGTCGCGCGTGGTTTATTGGGGCGTTAAAACAATGCCTAAAAGTCCAATTGAATAAAGATCAAGGATCATCTCCAGAGTCAGCCCAGTGCTGGCTCTTTTTTTATGAATTTGATCAGACTTAAAAGCAATGAGCTGATTGATAATTACACTTAAAAATAAAATTACACCGCTTAGAATTAGAGATGCAAAAAAGAAAAGCATAGTTGCCCAGTTTTAAGCGGTACGTTGTGCAAAGTTGCGGCTTAAATGTATAGATTGGTGATGCTTTGATCAACTGTATGTTTTTAAATCTGAAACACTGAAAGTTGTATTGCGCAACATTTGAAAGCTAACTATTGTTATACTATTTGCAAAATGTTTATGAAGGGCGACATAACAATGATCCAAGACGATCAGAACACAACGACTTCTCTTGATCTTGCTAAAATCCGTGAAGATATTGACTCTGTAGATCAACAGATTCAGCAGCTGATTAACCGTCGAGCACGACTTGCTGAAGCGGTGGCGAAAGCAAAATTTGCAGCAGAAGAGAACCCGTTGTTTTACCGTCCTGAACGTGAAGCGCAAGTTTTACGTAATGTTATGGAGCGCAACGAAGGGCCGTTGTCTGATGTGACCATGGCACGTTTATTCCGTGAAATTATGTCGGCATGTTTGGCACTTGAAGCGCCACAAAGTATTGCGTTTTTAGGGCCAATTGGTACTTATACGCATTCCGCAGTACTTAAACATTTTGGTCAAGACGCGATTGTGCGTCCTTTGCCTACTATTGATGAAGTCTTCCGTGAAGTGGAAGCAGGTAGTGCGCACTATGGTTTAGTGCCTGTCGAAAACTCATCTGAAGGTGTGGTGAACCATACTTTAGACTGTTTTAAATCATCGCCATTAAATGTGATTGGTGAAGTGGAATTGCGTATTCATCACCAATTCCTTGTGTCAGAAAACACTCGTAAAGACAGCATTAAACAAATTTATGCGCATCAGCAAACTTTGGCACAATGCCGTAAATGGTTAGATGTGCATTATCCGGGTGTAGAACGTGTGGCACTCAGCTCCAATGCAGAAGCAGCGCGCCGTATTCGTAATGAATGGCATTCTGCTGCAATTGCTTCTGAAATTGCGGCCAATATTTACGAACTCGAAATTTTACATAGCAATATTGAAGATAACCCAGAAAATACCACACGTTTCTTGGTGATTGGTCGTGAGAAAGTTCCACCAAGTGGCAATGATAAAACTTCATTGTTGGTGTCTGCACATGACCGCGCAGGGGCATTGCTTGAGATTCTTGCACCATTTGCGAAGCACAATATTAGCTTGACCAGTATTGAAACACGTCCTGCCTTGCCTGAAAAATGGGCCTATGTATTCTTCATTGACCTAGAAGGGCATGTCGAGCAAGACAATGTACGTGCAGCGATTGAAGAAATCCGTCCATTGGTGAAAGAAATTCGTGTCTTGGGTTCTTATCCTGCTGCCGTGTTATAACCGTATTTAATTTAGTGGTGTGCATGTTTGTCATGCGCGCCACATTCACCACCTAGTCAACTGGAAGTGTAAAATGTCGTTTGTCCCAGCCAATGAAGGCATCTCGAAGTTAAAGCCTTATCAACCAGGTAAACCAATCAGTGAACTTGAGCGTGAGTTGGGGATTACAGATATCGTCAAACTTGCTTCAAATGAAAACCCATTGGGCTGTTCAGACAAAGTCAAAGAAGCCGTTGCAGCAGAAATTGCTGAAATTGGTCGCTATCCAGATGGTGGTGGTTTTATTTTAAAAGACCAAATTCAAAAACAATTTGGCTTTGCGCATGACCGTATTACTTTGGGTAATGGTTCAAACGATTTGCTAGAAATGTTTGCTCGCGCATTCGTTTCAGATCAAGATTCAGTGTTGTACAGCCAACATGCCTTTGCAGTATATGCTTTGGTAACGCAAGCGATTAATGCTCAAGCGATTGAAGTGCCTGCCAAAGGTTTTTCACATGACTTGGATGCTATGGCGGCAGCAATTCAAGACAACACCAAGTTAATCTTTATTGCCAACCCAAATAACCCAACAGGCACATGGTTTGAAGAGGCTGAATTTGAAGCCTTTATGCAAAAAGTTCCTGCACGGGTGATTGTGGTATTAGATGAAGCCTATGTGGAATATTTTCCAGAGAACTTCAATAGCCTTAAATTCCTTGAGCAATATCCAAACTTAATCGTGAGCCGTACTTTATCTAAGTGCTATGGTTTGGCGGCGCTGCGCGTTGGTTTTGCTTTAGCTTCTGCAGAAGTGACCGATTATTTAAACCGTATTCGTCAACCATTTAACGTCAATCACTTGGCAATGGTGGCTGCGGTTGCGGCATTAAAAGACGAAGATTTTATCGAAAAATCACGTATTGCCAACAAAGCAGGCATGGCGCAATTGGAAGCAGGCTTTAAAGCATTGGGTCTGAATTATGTGCCTTCACGTGCTAACTTTATTTTGGTAGATGTAGAAGCCGATCCGGGTCAAACTTTTAATGCCTTATTGAAAGAAGGTGTAATTGTACGTCCTGTGGGTATTACGACCCATTTACGTGTTTCAATTGGCACAGAAGCAGAAAATGCCAAGTTCCTGCGTGCATTAGCCAAAGTATTGGGCAAGGAAGCGAAGGCATAAAACATGGCGCAACCATTGTTTGAAAAAGTTGCATTTATCGGACTCGGGCTAATAGGCTCGAGTTTGGCACGTGTAATGCTGGCAGAAAACTTAAGTCGGCATATTGTGGCATCGACCCGTTCTGAAAAAACGCTGCAAGATGCTTTGGAATTAGGATTAATTGAACAAGGCTTTAACAATCCTGTAGATGCGGTACAAGGCGCAGATTTAGTGGTGTTGGCGCTACCTGTGCAAGCCACAGAAAAAGTCTTGCGATTAATTCAGCCACATTTGGCAGATAATGTAATTCTGACCGATGTAGGCAGCACCAAAGGCAGTGTCGTGGCTGCAGCCAAAGCGGTTTTTGGAGAACATTTACCTGCAGGTTTTGTTCCCGGGCATCCAATTGCTGGGGCAGAGCATACAGGCGTGCATGCAGGCAAGGTTGATTTATTTGCCAATCACAAAGTCATTTTGACACCATTGCCAAGCAGTGCGCCGTGGGCAGTCAATAAACTGATTCAAATGTGGGAAAGCGCCAAAGCCGAAGTAATTTGCATGGATGTGGAAAAACATGATGAGGTATTGGCGTATACCAGTCATCTTCCACATTTAATGGCCTTTAATTTGGTCGAACAATTGGCAAATCGGGAAGATAATTTAGACATTTTCCGCTATGCTGCAGGTGGCTTTCGTGACTTCTCACGTATTGCTGCCAGCGATCCACAAATGTGGCATGACATTTTCTTGGCCAATAAAACTGCATTGTTAAAAGCGGTGGATGGCTTTGAAAGTCAACTCGCGATTATTCGCCAACTGATTGAACAAGAAGACTCGCATGCTTTAATGGGCTTGCTTGGACATGCACAAGCGGCACGACAGCATTTTAATCATATGCTCGCCAAGAAACCTTTTATGGAGAACAATAACGTGACACAACAATTTACGATTTTGCCAGGTGCTAAGACTTTCCAAGGTAAATTTACCGTACCGGGTGACAAATCTGTGTCACATCGTTCAATTATGTTTGGTGCAATTGCCGAAGGCACTACGCATGTGACAGGTTTCCTTGAAGGTGAAGATGCATTGGCGACTTTGCAAGCATTTCGTGATATGGGTGTGAGCATTGAAGGTCCTAAAAATGGTGAAGTCACCATTCATGGCGTAGGCATGCAAGGTTTAAAAGCACCTGCAAGCGCAATTTATATGGGCAACTCAGGCACATCTATGCGTTTGTTGGCAGGCATGTTATCTGCACAGAAGTTTGATTCTGTTATGACAGGTGATGCGTCATTGACCAAGCGTCCAATGGAACGTATTGCTAAACCATTGCGTGAAATGGGTGCACAAATTCAAACGACGGGTGAACGTGGCACACCGCCAGTATCGATTACAGGTGCGCAAGCGTTAAAAGGCATTCACTATGATTTGCCAATGGCATCTGCACAGGTGAAATCAGGTATTTTATTGGCAGGGCTTTGGGCAGAAGGTGAAACTTCAGTGACTGAGCCTGAACCAACGCGTGACCATACCGAACGTATGTTACGTGCATTTGGTTATGAAGTGAAAACTGAAGGTAACCGTATTTCATTGCAAGGCGGCGGTAAATTGGTGGGTACAGATATTCAAGTACCTTCTGATATTTCATCTGCGGCATTCTTCATGGTGGGTGCAGCCATTACAGAAAATTCAGATGTAACCTTAGAAGCGGTGGGCATTAACCCAACCCGTACAGGTGTGATTGAAATTCTGAAACAAATGGGTGCAGACCTGAGCGTGGAAAATGAACGTATTGCAGGCGGTGAACCAATTGCAGATATTCGTATTCGTGGTTCACGTACTTTAAAAGGGATTCATGTTCCTGAAGATCAAGTGCCATTGGCGATTGATGAATTTCCTGCATTGTTCATTGCTGCAGCTTGTGCTGAAGGTCAAACTGTACTGACAGGTGCTGCAGAATTGCGCGTAAAAGAATCAGACCGTATTCAAGTGATGGCAGATGGTTTAAAAACCATGGGCATTGACTGCACACCCACTGACGATGGCATCATCATTCAGGGTAAAGGCAAAGCAGGCGACTGGTCAGCGATATTTACAGGCGGCGAGATTGAATCACATCATGACCATCGTATCGCCATGAGTTTCTCTATGGCAGGCTTGCGTACTTCTGGTGAAATTAAAATTGTAGGTACAGAAACAGTAGCAACAAGTTTCCCTACCTTTACTGAGCTTGCAGGTGTGGCAGGTCTGAATATTCAAGTGACAGAATAAGCCAAAACGATACGGGCTGCGATGACAAATCGCAAAGCCTAGACTTTATGCTGAAACAGCCAAGCTTTTGCTTGGCTGTTTGCGTTTTATTGCTTATGCTAAACCCATACAAGAAAAAAGCCTTTGGGTTCGAGCATGCGCAAATTAAAATTTATGGCGAATTGTGAAAATAAACAAGAGTTACAAGATTGCACTTTGGCACAGAATTATGTGGCGAATTTACTTTCACAAAACTTATCTCACTATGGCTTTCAAACGTTGCCGCAGAGTGGTGCACAAGTCGCTGTAAGTGTAGATCAACATGCGCTGCCTTTGGCTGTGAACTGTCAAAGCCGTGGTGAAGATGGACATCTTGTTTGTGAAATTACTTCATACCCCAATGAAGAACAAGACTGGCTAGAACGGATTACAGAGCAAAGTTTATTAAATCAATTGGCGCAAGCGGTAGAAAATACTCTGAAAGAAGACCAATCTTTTAGTGAATTTGAGTGGAAAGGTTAAACTAGGACGATATGTGTTGGATGTTTAAAATCTATACATGATTTTTAAATCAAAATCATTCGTTTTTTAATTGAAATGTCATCTAAATGACACATCGCAACCGTATATTAAGTTGACAAAAATAACTAATCATGCGAAAAAGTTTTTTTAGTTAACAGATGTTCACACATGCCTCGAATTGTTTCTGTACCACTTAGTTTAGAACAGCGAGAACGACTCATTTTTCTGGCCAAGC
>NZ_VPCW01000051.1:0-7244 GCF_013418015.1 Acinetobacter sp. YH12211 | reverse complement strand
TCAGTTAAAATCATTTTGAAGCTTTAATCTAAACTTCCAAATCTGGCTCATCAATTTTCTGACTTAAATTTCGCTCAAATAAACTTCGAGTAATTTAAACCAATCAATCAATGAAATATGTTCGATCGATCAATCAGTAAAAATCCACACAAGTTGTTCTTCATAATCTCTTAATGATCTTCTCGATGCTTCGTCAGCATCAAGCTAGGTCGGCTATATTACGCTTTATTTCCATAAAGTCAACATGCAATGTTGATTTTATTTTCAAACCCATCTACTCAAAACAAACTCAATTAATCTTAAATCAATCAACCAAGCTATTGTTTTTCAACAAGTTTTTATCAACATCGCCGCCGATGGATGTGCATTATAGGCCAAATATTTTGCCATGCAAGGCTTTTTGTAAAAGAAATATATCGAGTGTTTATTTTATAAACCCCAAAACAGATAAGCCACTGTTTTGTCTCATAAATTTATTTTAATAAAAATCTGTGCAATTCTTCAAAATACAATCACAAGATTTAATCTATTGTTTTATATGAAATTATTCTAATAAAAAAGTAAAAAGCAGAGCCTAAGCCCTGCTTTTGGTTTAAATAAAGTTCAAATTAGAACTTCATACTGATACGCGCCCAATAGTTACGGCCAATATTGTTAAATTGCTCATTCGCAGCAAAACCCAAACCCGCATTACCCATTTTGTTTAGATGCTCGGTATAAGTTTTATCCAGTACGTTATCAATACCCACAGACACATCAACACTTTTATTGAGGTTATAGCTGCCGTTTAAAGACAATACGCCAAAGCCACTGCTTTCTTTCACATCATAGCCCACGATATTACCTTCACGTTCGCTAATACGACTTTGACCATCAACAACACGTAATAATGCACCTAAAGTATATTTATCCTGAACATAGCGCAGGTTTAAACGCCCTTCCAAAGGTGAAATTTGTGGCAACGGCGTATTGTCCGTAGTGTTTTCACCCCACGCATACATGGCACTCACATCAGCCTGTAAAGCATCGGTAAATTGATAAGCAATACCAACTTCTGCACCTGCAATCGTTGCATCCACATTGCGAGTATGCGCCTCTAAAGGATTTTCTTTACTCTGAGGCTTGTTTTCATCTCTCAGTTTGTAATTCGTCAAAATATAATCATTAATTAAACCTGCATAAGCCGATGCCCAAGAGCTGAATGCACCATGTTCATGTTGATAGCCAAAGTCCAATTGAAGGGTTTTTTCAGTATCAATGTGATTAAACGTATTTTTATTTCCGTTACCCGACAGAGGACTAAACAATTCCCAATAATCAGGCATACGCTCTACATAGCCCAAACCGACATAAGTTTTAGCATCATGGTGCGGATGTTGATTTTCCAAACGAATAAAGCCACTTGGCAAAGTTTCTTTACGTTGTTGAGCTGTTTGCACTGCGTCTACTTCAATTTGATCAATACGCACACCTGTGACTAACTTGTTTTGATCGTTGAATTGATAACCAAGCTCACCAAAACCTCCTATAGATTGAAACTCCATATCCACAGTACGAGGCAAATTTTTATAGCTGTTCATTCTGCCTTTACGACCACTATGCTCATTATTTTGAGTATCAACACCTGTCACAAAGTCAACTTTATCCCACTCATGTGTCACCGCCATACGTGCATTCAACGTTTTACGTGCCACATTATTTGCCATAGGATGCATCATCCCCCCTGCAGGATTGAACGCACGCAGACTAAAGTTATCCATCACGTGATCGTTAAAACTATAATTCACCTGTGCTTCAATTTTCTTAATCACATCGGTAATATTTTTCTTTTCTACACGTAAACCTAAACTTTCACGGTCAAATTCAGCACCATCCATTGTACGGCCCGCATAAACCACTTCAGCATCACCACGACCACCTGTCAGTTCTAGCCAAGTGTTTTCATCGGGTGTCCAACCTAAAGCGACATCAGCATTCCAACGCTCCCAATCCGAAGGAACAGTTGTACCATTGCCATCTTTATAGCTGTCTGCTACAGAACGGTTGGCGTTTAAACGGATGTATTTCTGCTCATCACCCGCAGCCGCTTCAACATTATGATCTAAACGGCCAAATGACCCCATCAAGACACTGGCTTGGCCACGATAGTTTTGACCTTCACCAAATTGCTCAGGCTTACGCTCAAACAATACCGTTGCTGCCGAACCTGTGTTGGCATATTGCACCGTTTGCGGGCCTTTAATGACGGTAATTTCATCAAAACTTTCTGGTGAAATATAAGAGGTTGGTGAATCCATACGACTCGGGCATGCACCTAAGTTTTCAGAACCATCGGTTAAAATTTTAATACGTGAACCAAACATGCCGCGGAAGGTCACATCGCCATTGGTACCCGCACCACTGTTGACAGCACTAAAGCCAACTATGCTTTGCAAATAGTCTGCACCATCTGTGGCTGGAATCGGCTGAATGGGTTGTTTTGGATTAGCACGAACCACCAAACCATTGGCATCATTGCCCTGTTGTGCGGTTGCAACAATAGGCGCAAGACTATGCGTATTCGCAGACAGCATACTTTGATCGGCAAACGCACTTGCTGAATAGCAGGCAACACAAACTGCAGCCGCAATGGGCTGTAATAAAAATTTAGGCTGAGCCATTTTATTTCTCACTTCAAAACATAAATACAGTTAGGGTCAAAGCAGACCCGAAAAACATTGAATTTATGCAAAGTGAGGTGGAGCACGTCCCTGCGGAAGTAAAAAGAGTTGCTGAAGTGCAAACCAAACGTGTTGAAAACGTTTTTGGAAAGCCAAAAGACGTACCTGAATGCGATCAAGCACTTCTTTAAGCTCTAATTCAGGTGGCAAGACCAAGTTGCCATAGACCGTACAATACTGACATTGGTGTGAAGCATCGTGATGATGATGTCCATGCTGTGCAGTCAGTTGTTGATCATCAGCTTGCGATGTAGATGAATGTGCAGTATGCGAAGAATTTGTATGCACGGCGTGGGCTTGTGGCAACAAAAGTGCACGCGTGATGGTTTCACAGACTGGCGCAACTTGATATTGCTCAGGCAGCAAAGGCTGTAAAAATACAGCAATCTGTAAAAAAACTGCGATAAATGAAAGCAGTAAGCCACTACGCAACAACAAAAACATCTATCCTGAATTTGTGTGGCGCAAGTATAACAAAGCCCAATCGAAATTGGGCTGATTTTTATGCTTTGGTCTAAACATGGACAACTAGATGGTTGTTTGTTTTAACGCTTCACAGCAACTTTTTCTTTCTGACGCTGGCGCACTACTTTTTCCACTTTTTCACGGGCACGCTGTCTTTTGAGTGGTGATAAATAATCGACAAATAATTTACCATTTAAGTGATCCATTTCATGTTGGATACAAACAGCGAGAAGTTGATCTGCTTCTAGCTCAAAGGTTTGACCCTCAAGGTTAATCGCTTCAATTTTTACACGTGACGGACGCTCAACTTTGTCGTATATTTGAGGCACTGACAAACACCCTTCTTCATACGGTTGGGTCTCTTCAGTCAATGGGGTAACTTTGGGGTTAATGAAGACCATGGGTTGATCTTTATTTTCAGATAAATCCATGACAATGAGCTGAATATGATGATCGACCTGTGTGGCTGCCAGACCAATTCCTGGTGCGGCATACATCGTTTCAAACATATCTGCAGCAAGCTGACGAATTTCGTCGGTGACTTCTTCGACGGGTTTGGCAATGGTACGCAAACGGGGATCCGGGAAACTTAAAATAGGTAATAAGGCCATAGGACGTCCTCACTGATATGCCATTGATCAAAAAACCGAATGAAGGAATGCTTCATCAAAAAAATGTGTGTAAGATCGTTATTATAACGCAACTACATACATAATTTTAGGAATTATGATAATGAAAAAGGTTTTGACAGACACATCCTCTTTTCGTGTCTTGGGGTTTAAAAAGCAAGTTTTAGCACTCGCGGTATGTCTCACAGTGGGACTTGGTGCGATCAGTGTGGCTGAAGCAGCACCTGCACGAAACATCAATCCGCCTGCCTTAAAAGCCAGCGCACCAAATGTGTATGTGGTAAAAAAAGGCGATACCTTATGGGATATTTCCAAAAAATTCCTGAACAATCCATTACGTTGGCCTGAAATTTGGGCAAGTAACCGTCACGTAAAAAATCCACACTGGATTTTCCCAGGTGACCGTTTGTTGATGTGTACCTACGAAGGTCGCCCTATTATTGGTAAAGATGAAGGCGATGGCTGTGAAGGCATTATTCGTCGTTATGCAGGCAAGAGCACCAATTTACAGCCGCAAATTCGCGTGGAGTCTTTAAATAATACCATTCCTGTGATTCCACTTGACTACATCAAACACTGGTTAGAGCGCAGCAGCATTATTGCCGCAGATGCGTTACAAGGCACACCATATATTTTAGGTACTTCTGATCAACGTGTTTTAGCTGCTAAAGGTCAAAGTGTGTATGCACGTGGTGCAGGTCTGGAAGTAGGTCAACGCTACGGTGTATATCGTGAAGGCGAACCGTACATGCTGACCGATGCCAATGGTCAAAAATTCAATGCAGGCATTGAACTCACTCAAGTTGCTGCAGGTATTGCAGTACGTGGTGAAAATGACATCACCACACTTGAATTGACCGATACCTACAATGCCGAAGTGCGTCGTGGTGATCGCGTCTTACCAATTTATGACCCAATGCTGCCAACCTTGTTCTACCCAACGCATGCTGAAAATGTCAGCACAGGTGGTCAGGTGCTACGTGTGATGGGTTCGATTGGTACTGCAGCAAAACACAGTGTTGTGGCAATTGATCGCGGTACATTACATGGCGTGCAATCTGGTCATGTGTTTAGCGTAGCGCAAAAAGGCGAAGTGGTCACCGACCCGAAAACCAAAGAACGTGTTCAGCTTCCAGGCGAACGTATTGGCAATATCATGGTCTTCAAGAGCTTTGACCACATTAGCTATGCCTATGTTTTAGACAGTGAATTACCAATTAAAGTCGGTGCGAGCTTACAAGCACCACGAATGGACGACTAAAACGGTTTAAGATGGTGATGTTGAATTCATTCAGCCCACAGCAAATCAACTACATTTTGTTGTGGTATTTGGTTCAACATTCACTGTCTAGTTTTTCCAAACTCGTACAACATTATGGTTCCGTGGCTGCCGCAGTGCAGCCCGAACACCTCCTCACATGGTCAGATGTGCGCATTCATGCCAACCATCTACAACGCGCCAAAGAATATCTCAGCCCAACAGGGCAACTCGCCTTTGAACAATGTCTGAATCAACTGCAACAGCAGTGCGATTTTATTCTAACTTTGGACGATGCGGACTATCCCAATCAGTTACGACCCTATTCCAACAAGCCACCCATTTTATTTGGGCAAGGCAATGCACAGGCTTTGTTGCAAGCGCAAATTGCGATTGTCGGCAGTCGCAAAGCCAGCCCGCATGGTCGGCAAGTGGCTTATGATTTTGCTTATTATTTAAGTGAACAAGGGTTCTTTATCAATAGTGGTTTGGCACAAGGTATTGATGAAGCCGCACATCAAGGTGCTTTGCAACATCAACGTACCATTGCAGTCATGGGCACAGGTTTGGACAGCACTTATCCAAGTGCACATCACAGCCTGCGCCAAAAAATTGTAGAATCTGGTGGTGCTGTGATTACGGAGTTTTTACCACAGACTAAGCCCTTACAGCAACATTTTCCACGACGTAACCGTATTGTCAGTGGACTAAGTTTAGGCGTGATTGTTGCTGAAGCCAGTTTAAATAGTGGCTCGCTGATTACCGCGAAACTGGCAGCAGAGCAAGGCAAATTAATTTTTGCCATTCCAGGACATATTTACAGTGAATTTCATCAAGGTTGCCACCAATTGATTCGTGAAGGTGCAATTTTAGTGGATCATCCTGAACAAGTGATTGAAGATTTAGCCCTACCCACCCAATGGCAATATCAACAAAACCAAATAGCATCAAGCCAAAATCAGACTACAGCAGCTTCAACAAAAGCAAAATTATCTACACCACCGACTGAAGCAATACTTCAAACCACCACAACAAAAACAGCAGATACAAGTACACCGCATATTCCCGAGCATTTATTGGCACTGTATCAACAACTGGATTGGGTCGGACAAAGCATCGATCACTTGGCACAGCAACTGAATTTAGATATTGCCACACTCACCAGCGCATTAATGGAACTGGAACTCATGGGCTTCTGTTTACAACAATCAGGTTTATATCTGCGTTGTCGTCCACTCAAATAAGGTTCACAATAAGCGCCTATTTCACGTTTCTGTTTAGGTAAAACTCCCATGATTACAACTTCTGTCACCGAAGCCGCTGCATGTCTACAACAAGGACAGGTACTGGCCTATCCTACAGAGGCGGTTTGGGGATTGGGATGTGATCCATATAATCAACAGGCATTTTTGGAAATTTTGCGTCTGAAACAGCGTCCGATTGAAAAAGGTGTGATTTTACTGGCAGGACATCTGTCACAAGTAGAGCATTTGCTGCAGGATTTAAACCCCGAAATGCGAGATCGCGTAATTGCGTCATGGACGAATACTTATCCCACAGATCGAGCAACCACCTGGCTATTACCCAGCACAGCCGCAATTCCAGAGTGGATTACAGGTCAACACCCCAAAGTAGCGGTGCGCGTAACCAATCATCCTTTATGTATGGCGTTATGCCATGCCTTTGATGGCTTTATTGTATCGACCAGTGCCAATCCTGCGGGACTTGCCCCTGCACGCTCTTTGCAAGAGACAACGCAATATTTCCATCAACAATTGCACTACTTAAATGGTGATTTGGGTTTAAGCCAGCAACCTAGCCGTATTTTAGATGCAGAGAGTGGGGCAGTGATTCGCGCCTAGCTTTAGACAAATTTTAGTTGACATCCTCCCCGACCTAAAGGACGGAGATTCCTACTGATAGACGCTCATGTCCGAGCGCAAGAATATTCAGTGCGGAATTTACATCCCGATCATGGAGCGTACCGCACTCCACACACTGCCACTCTCTTATTCCAAGTCCTGCTCTACCTTTCGGACTACTATAGCGTGAGCCACAGCACGAACAAATTTGGGTGGTATAGGCTTCATTGACTTCTTCATAACATACCCCTGCGTTCTCGCATTTATACTTGAGCATGGTTCTTAGTGTTGTCCAACTGGCATCTAGCAC
>NZ_VPCW01000050.1:0-7788 GCF_013418015.1 Acinetobacter sp. YH12211 | reverse complement strand
TCAGGAACCTCTACAGAAAGATGTTTTTTTACCAATTCTAAAATGCGTTTTTCTTTCTTGATTTGTTCCCTCATGCCATCACGACGAGGAATACGCAGCAACCATTGTTGCCCCTTTGTATCAAGAGCAAAAACGACCTTAAAATCAATGCCCATTTCATTGAAATTCATTTTGTCCGTAAGCAACAAGCCGTGTGCTTCAGCAAGTGATTGAATATCTTGAATTGTCATTTTTAATTTCCTTTAAAGAGTTCAATAATTAATGTTCGGATTAGATTGGCTATCATTAACAATCTCTCTCAAAAGTCTTGATGATTTTGTGGTCTTTGATCTCGTAGATAATGTCAGCAATATTATCGACCAATTGCTTGTCATGAGATACGAAGATAATAGTTCCTGCATAGGACTTCATCATTGTTTCTAATGCGGCAATACTTTTTAGGTCAAGATAGTTTCCTGGTTCATCCATAAGCAAAATATTATATTTTCCTAAAAGCATTTTGGATAAAAGCAGTTTGATGATTTCACCTCCCGATAAGTCGGATAAGTTTTTTTGAATATCATTCGCTCCGATCCCCATTGAAGCCAATACTGCACGAATTTCCGCAACTGTGTACTCGCACTCTTCCTGCATAAAGGAGAGCACAGATTTATGCGTGTTAAATTTATATCCTGTTTGTGTAAAGTAGCCAATTTCAGCTTTTGGAGATATGGTTAATCCATCAGCACGTTCTGATATCATTTTTAACAAGGACGTTTTCCCTGTTCCATTTGATCCAGTTATAGCGACTTTAGCGCCAAGCGGTATTATAAAGTTAGCGTCATCAAAGATAGTACGGCTACCAAATTTTAAGCTCAGACCATCTGCCGTAATCGGGAACTTATTGTGCAGTTCTAGGGCTGAACTTTGACGAAAACGAATAGAACGCAAATGCTCTGGTGCTTGAATATCTTCTAATGCAGCCAAACGCTTTTCCATACTCTTAGCTGCCTGATACAGTTTTCTTTGCTTGGTGCCAGTCATTTTTGCATGCCCAAGTCGTCCAGCACTTTCGGTAGAGTTTTTGGATTTTTCTCCTTTTTTCTTATTGTCTAATCGATTAGCTTGCTGGCGTTTTTCTTGCACAGCAGATTCTAATCGCTCCCGTTCCTTCATCATCAGCTCATATTCTACGGCTTGGTGTTGTCGCTCTTCTTCTTTTTGACGCAAGTAATCCGAGTAACCACCCCAATATTCCGTAATTTTACCGTCTTTTAACTCCCATATCTTGTCTACAACCATATCAAGAAAATATCGGTCATGACTGATAACAAGTAATGCTCCATCAAATGCTTTAAGTTGACCAATAAGTAGATCTATTCCATTGAGATCAAGGTGGCTGGTTGGTTCATCCGCTAGAATGCCATGTACTTGTTGGGAAAATGCGGCAGCAATTTTTGCACGAGTTTCCTCTCCGCCACTCATTGTGTCGTTTTGTACATTGGAAACACCAAGGCGAGATAACATTGCCCGGTCTTCGACCGTTTCTATTTCGATTCCGCCCAGTTGGCTGATATGTGCAAAATCACCAAAACGCTGTAATGTCGCTTCGGCTAAAACAATTTCGCCATTAAGTACTTTGAGTAAACTACTCTTTCCTGCTCCGTTATCACCCACAAGACCAATACGGTCATAAGAGTGAATTTCCAATTCATCAATATCCAAAACATCACGCCCAGCATAATCCAAGCGTATGTTTCTCGCTTTAATAATTAAACTCATTTTTATTTACTCCTGTTTAGCTCTTGAAATTTTTTATGCAGCAAACAGGATTTAGGTGAAAACAAAAGCTAGCATCACAGTGTCCTCCCAAAAAAAAAGCTATTCATCCACAGGGTGGACAAATAGCTAGTCAATTAAGTTATAACTGGAAACTATGCACTAAAAGCATACTTATAAATTAAGCATACTTTTACTTTATATATCCGCATATATTCTTAAAGACACAACAAAAGCCCACCATTATAAAATAGTGTCACTATGCAAATAGTTGTGTCTTAACGAATGCGGATAGAATGCATAAACTTACCTAAAAAATAAAATTCAGTTTTATGATAACTTTACTGTTAAAAGAAGTCTAGACAACCTTGTTTTATGCTTGGATATAAGGCTTATTTTAAAATAATAGTAGTGAAGATTTTCTAAAATTAACATAATACACCTTATACGAAATGCTTGATATTTCTCTTTAAATATCA
Source organism: Acinetobacter sp. YH12211 (assembly GCF_013418015.1). Classification (NCBI taxonomy): domain Bacteria; kingdom Pseudomonadati; phylum Pseudomonadota; class Gammaproteobacteria; order Moraxellales; family Moraxellaceae; genus Acinetobacter; species Acinetobacter sp. YH12211. The sequence goes on along the minus strand of NZ_VPCW01000050.1, from coordinate 5,551 downwards.
TTATATTAACGTAAGCCGTTCTGGAGTATAGGGCACCAGAACGGCTTTTTATTGATTATTCATGTTCCACGATCACTAATTGAGCGATGTTCCACGGTTTTATTCAGTTTTAATAAACATCATCCGGTTTTTTGAGGAGTCATTATTTCAAGTGCTTGCACTGAAATTGGCTCTTCAAAAAACTGGAGTCTTGGCTAACCATATGGAAGGAAAAAGCGGCTTAGGAAGCCTCTCTTCTTCTGTTCTGGTTCAACATGCTCCGGGATAGGAATACGCTTATTGTCTTGCTGAGGAGTAGTCAATTCGTCATAGTTCGTTGCTAGTTCCGACCGAGGATCCGTTGCTATATCCTGTTTAAAGCTCTGATCGGTAAAGGTAGTCATATTGGCTTTTGGTGCTTCTAGTAAGCGCTGCATAGCTTCAATCTGTTCTTGATAAAACGATTCACGTTCTAAAGATTGATTTTCTCTCTGTATTGCCTGATTTAATTGTTTTTCCAGTATGTCAACTTGACGTTTTAGTAAGTCAACTTCTGTCAAGTTTTGACTGTTAATTGATTGACTTTGATTGACTGTATCCTCTTTTTTTTGTGGTTCCCCAAAAACTCTTAGGGCCTCTGAAAAGTCAATTAATCCATCAGATCCTTTAGATAAATTTCCTTTGTTTATATGTGCATATATGGCTTGTCTTGAATATCCATAAAGCTTAGCTAACTCTGAAACTGACAGTTTTTTCATTATGTAAACCAGTTTTCAACTTGTGTTAATACCTGACTGTTAACTTAACAATTTCAATTAACAATGTCATTGAAATCCTAATTTTCTGAGTAAAGGAAGTAATTCCTTAAATTTCTCTGCATCTTGCAGCATGGCAGCTATACGTACAGCAAACTGCTGATAGCTTTCTGTGCCTTGTGAATATTTACTCATCTCAGGAAGCTCTGAGAGCTTGTTGGCGAATAGATGGCGTTGTTTATCTGTTATTTTTGAAAAGAGGTCTAATGTATTCGGATCTCTTTTAGATTCGACTGAATGCGTGGCTGATTTTTTCTGTTTAAAGCTAAATGAAAAACCAGTAATAGATCTACCTGTTTTATGCTGTTCAACTTTGACAATAATATCGGTATGTTCATTTACTTGTTTTAATGCAATGTCTAAAACATATTTTTTAAAATCATACATTCGTTTGTATTCAGTCTCGAGTACACCTATTTTTTGTCTAAAATCATACATAGTTATGAGAGGCGTTTTTCCAGTACTACGCCATGCAATCAATATTTCATATAAACGAACAGCATAAGCACTTGTTAAATTACTTATTTGTTGTATTTCATACTTTGTAAATTGTTCTTCTAACCTAGTAATTAAAGGCACAATAGCAGGGGCAAAAATAAGTCTAACGACAGCTTCATTATCAATATAAGCCACCTCGCTCACCCATCTTGATTTGTGATTAATAGTGTTACCTTTTTCACTAAGACTCTGATAACTGAATTGTCTTGCAAACAAGTCATCGCAAGCATCTTTTAACGCCTGATAAGCCGTATTTCGATGTACACCAAACTGATTAATATAACTTTCAGCATGAACTGTTAGTGGATCATTAGCATTTATCCCTTTACCCGATTCCCTTGCTTCAACAATAGCTAGGAGAATTAACCTCTGTTCAACTAGATCGAGGTTATAACTGGCATTGATTAAGGCGTTATCTTTAACAACTAGTTCTGTTTTCATATGAAAAGATTATATTTTTAATTCAATAAGACGAGGTTATATAATTATCTCGCTTAATGCAAGGTAAACCTCGTTTTAATGCAAGGTAAACCTCGTTTTAATGCAAGGTAAACCTCGTTTTAATGCAAGGTAAACCTCGTTTTAATATCTCTAGAACCATTATGAATAAAGGATTACAGCTTAATTAAAAGCATTTAAAAGCTTAAAAATAATTAAAAGCCCAGGGAGTAAAAAATTGCCCTTGGTTTTCGCTTCGCTCAAACTCTATTGAATCTCGCTTTCGCTCGATTCGTCGGGGCAATTTTTGGTTCATATTTTCGTGAATTTGAGAAAAAGCAAAAGCAAGATCAAAAGCAGCTCGGAATTCGCTTCGCTCATGAGCTTTTTTTCTCGCTACGCTCGGTTTAGGAATCAAATTTGGAAAGTTCGCACCCATTCGGGATGCTCTGTAAAGCAGGTGATTGATGGATAGGGAGCTTGTAATCAGGGAAAGGGATGGGCAAATTTTCTCAGTTCGCTCGTAGACACTCGCTCTGTTTAGCGACTCATGCCACGAGATTTCATTTTAGGCGCATGTTGCTGTGCTTTGAGCTGTTGTTCCTGTCTGAGTTTCATCTGTTGTTCTGCTTTGATCTCATCCACACATTTTTTAATGACTTGATAGGATGGGTATAGAGTCTGGTATTGCTTGGCTTTGGCTGGATGTTGTTGTTGGTACTGCTTCCAGGCATGTTCTTTGAATTTGTCATTTTCCAATAAATCCTTCACACCATGTTTTTTCTGGTGTTCATGCTGACCTTTCAGCTTTTTGTGCTCCTGGTAAATCGCATCACGTTGGGCTTCCCAGGCTTTTTTTCCAAACAGTAAGGGTTTGTTCTGAGTTAATTCGTTGTGTTGATCGACCAGGCTTTGCAATTTGTCATGACTTTGCTTGAGTCCGCTTTTCACGATCTCCTGGGCAAGCTGCTGATTGAACTCATTTTGATGTTTGTGGTGCTTGGTCAGGGTTATTTCGGCTTGTTTGAGATTACGCTGCATGAAATCCAGGTCTAGATTCGCGTCTTTTGCGCTGATTTCGCGTTTTAGCACTTTGCCAAGGGTTTCCCTCTGTTTTTCCTCAAACAGGGCTTTTTCGTCAATTGGTGGCGTTTTAGCGCTATTTTTGATTTGGATCTGCTGTTCTGTTTTCAGTGTGCTGAGTTTGATCTCATTTTCAGCAATCAGCAGATCCATATTTTTGCTGTATTGCAGCTGAGCCTGATTTCTCTGTTTGATTTCGTCATTGCTTCGGCTGATTTCGGTCTCAATCCCTTTTCGGCGCAGTTCGGTGACTTTCGGCCCTTCGTGCAGCGTGGCTTCTAAACCATTCTCCTGGTCTTTGTAGCTGCGGTGGTCGACTCGGGCAGTGTATCCAGCCAGATCCAGGTGCATATTGCAGATATCGGCAAAGTGTTCGCGCCAGTGTTCGATTTCTCCACTGTGTTTCTGATCCAGTTCCCGGGTTTTCTCGGTGAAGCCTTCCTGAGTAAGTTTGCGTGTGCTCATCAGGATATGCGCGTGATAATTGCGTTCATCACTACCAGATCCAGTATGCGGTGCATGAATACAGGCATCGACGGCTACCTGGTGTCTGTCCACGATACTGGCGCATAGCTCTTCGAGCATGGCCAGGCGTTGTTCCTGATTTAATTCACTTGGAAAAGCGATTTCAAATTCTCGGGCAACTGTCGAGTTTTTTCGGGTTTCCCGTTGTTCAACTTCGTTCCAGAGTCTTTCCCGGTTTTTTAAATGTTCTGGTGCGCCTTCGGGTAAATAAATTTCTTTATATTCCACACCTGTTTTTCGGCTGTAATCATGTTCTCGGCCCTCACGTTCACAATAGATCTTTTCACCTGCCCGATAGGCAATCGCAGCAGTAGCGGAACGCCCTGCTGATCGTGCTACGGTTTTGACTGAAAAGTGGTAAATCGCCATGCCTATTTTCGCTTTTAAATTTTCACGTAGTGAAGTACAACCGTGGATACGGTTGTCGGGGTATTGGGGAGACCCCAATCGTACTTGCAAACGAAGTTTGCATAAGTGCGCTCTTCGAGGAAAACATTACTATACATATAGCACCTTGAATGCATATTCAAGTGCGCTTATGTTAGGGATGGTTTCCCAGGATGATGGTATTGGATTAATGAGCGTTACTGAAACACTAGACAGCAAAATCAAAGCACAGGAAGAAAAGCTAAAGCAGTTAAAGGCTCAAAGACAGGCAGCACTGGCAAGAGAACGTGCTAAAGAGAAAGAACAAGCTCGAAAGGATGATACCAGACGCAAAATTTTAATTGGATCCTGTATGCTAAAGATCACTGAAGATGATGAACAAGCCAGAGCTAAATTAATTGCTCAGATGGATAAGTATTTAACAGATGAGCGTGACCGAAAGCTTTTTAATTTATAAATTTTGAGGGATAAGTAGTGGAAGATCCAACACTTAATAAGTTAATACGTAATACAGAATTATTCTTCGAACATCACTGGAATGTAGACCTATTAGGAAAGCCTCCTGAATGGTCACCAGTACATTTTAATTTTGGAAAAATTCCTAATTACGATAAACAAGGTGTATATGCGTTTGTCAAAGGGGATTTAGTGACTTATATCGGTGTTGGGACTTCTAGAGGTGCTGGCCGTTATCGTGGTAATGGCTTAAGCGCCAGGGTAATGAAATATTGCCGATGGAATGAAGATAAAACTGAATATATTGCGATAGATCCAAGACTGAAAGATGCTGGATCCATCATTACAATAGGCTTTGAGCGTGATACGGCTTATTTAGCAAATGCCCTAGAAGTTTTTCTTATCTCTAAAATCCAACCTGTCCACAATGTGGTTAAAGTTGGTATGTAATTTCGCATAAGAAATTTTATGTTAAATGATTGTTAGAAATGCCCCTTGATCGAGGCATTTTCTATAAAGAATACTAAAAACTAATTAAAGCCAACCAAGTTTCAAAACAAGGCAGTTCTCAGCAATCATATTTTTAAATTATATAACTCCCAACTGAGCTTTTGCTCCAACGATAAGGCTTTCATTTTGAGTTTCTAAGGCAAATAAACCATACATCAAAGGAGAGGCCGCTGCTCTTTCTAAAGTCTGTTCATATAGTTTATTCCAAACTTTACCCCCTAGTTTTTCATACTCGATGATTAGAGTTTTGAGGCTTTCTTCTCCAAACAAAGTTACATGCCCAGCAAAATCAATCGCTGGGTCATCTATATGGGCTGTTGACCAATCAATAACGCCTGAAACAGCTCCATCCTTTGAAGCTAGTACATGCCCAGCATATAAATCGCCATGTATAAATTGGGTGAAATCTGCCCATAGAACATCATTATCCAACCATTTTCTGTAGCGGGTTTCCAATTGCTCACTTATACCAATTTCAGATTTTACTAACTGCAAATTGTTTGCTATTTCAGGTCTTAAATCTGAAGGTTTCATAATTTTCAAATCATTTTCCCGAACTTCTTTTTCAGGAATACTATGGATTTCAAATAAGGTTTTTGCCAAAGATGTTATGTATTTCGGGCTATCTTTGTCCATATTCCAAATTATTTCATAGGTTTCAGCATCCAAATTTAAAACAGGATTATCTTTAAGTATGGGATAAGCCACTAATTCTGTAGATGAAATTCTCCAATCAGGAACCTCTACAGAAAGATGTTTTTTTACCAATTCTAAAATGCGTTTTTCTTTCTTGATTTGTTCCCTCATGCCATCACGACGAGGAATACGCAGCAACCATTGTTGCCCCTTTGTATCAAGAG